>CAZNVR010000045.1:2916-12128 GCA_964576655.1 uncultured Legionella sp.
CTAATGATTTGTCAGTCTTAAATATAATCCATTGTCCTGCCTGGAGATCAAGCATTCCGACGGATTTGCTTTCTGCTTGAGTAATAGATGCTACTTTCATATTTTCCTCACAGTTAAATCATGCTGATTATTGTCGTGAATAATAGATGCGAATTGATTAAACATTATACATCGATGAGCAGGGGAAGTAAAATATAAAATGTTTTTACAAGAATGTATAATTTTTTATATCCCACTATAAATTGGAAGCTATCGTAATTTGCGCTCAGCTACATAGGTATTAAGACCAATGTAATTACTATATCCAAAAAATTAGCAATTTTTCTGACTGATAATCCCAAGGCCAGTAATTCTTTAATCTTCACTTGTCATTGTTGATTCAATTGCATTGATAACTCAAAACCAGCGATTGTCAGATCAAGTCTGAGCTAATACACATAAAGCTAGAAGAATTTAATTCTTAAGACCAACCACTAAATCCTAGTCTTAGTGTTTCAGATGAAACAATACCAGGCGCGTTAATACCTTGTGGCAAAGAACTTTTATCTACTAGCCCAGATGCTAATCGATTAGCCTCATGTAGTGATGCTTCTAATTCAGTGCCTAACTGCTTATATTTTTTTGTATTAAAAAACCGAAAAGAAGCTATCGCTGCTTTTTGTCCAAATGACAACTGATTGGATAAAGCGGCTTTATTTTCATTAATTACTATACTTGGAATGTCTAGCTCATCGGCATGTTTAGAAGTAAATGCAATGTATTCCATGAGCAACGCAAGCATTTCAGTAAGGTCTTTTTTCGGAGCATTTTCTAAAAAAGCAAACAATGTTTTGGATTTTAATAATACCAAAGCCATAAAAAGTAATAACTTAAGATTTTCGCCTTCATAGGTAAGAGTTTGGTTTAGATGAATCTGAGTACCAGCTGTCGCAGCAGGTGAGGCTTCTATAATATCTTTAAGCTCAACTTTCTGACCAAAGCTGCTTAGATTTTTATTTTTGATTCGCTTCGTTATGAACCCGTGCATTATGGCACGAACTACCGAATTATTTATTAATGAATTTTCTTCGCGCTCTTGCATCAACTTCCTCCAATTATTTAGGTTATTATTTTTTATAAATGCTTGCGCGATCCTTTATTCTTTTTGTACAACAACTTGTACAAAAAGAATAAAGGAAAACAGAGTGAAAATCAAAAAAAACATCAGAATTATGCGTTGTTTTACTCGCTATAATCATACGCGTTTAAATGATATGCCTTGCAGGAATATACGAAATTTTCCGTCACATCCCTGTAATCCTTTGCATGTTAGATTAATCTTAAGAAATGGCACAGGAATGAGCCTGGTTTTCTTCTTCATAACGGAGGAAAGGTGAGTCTTGAATATTGGTTGGAGATGGCGTGCATAAAGCCTTTGTAAATTCATCAGAAGTCATTATTTCGTTTAAATTACGTTTAATTTCAGCCTCGTTTTTTAAATGCTGTTCTAATTGGTCTACAAACTTTTTGGATAGCATTATTTCGGTATAAGGTTTACGAATCAGGCCCACAGCACCTTTTAATGCCACATATCGCGGGTTATCGGAGGAAAAAATAGCCTCTCGATTATATACGCATTTGATTGATGGAATGTAAACTTCTGACACCACATAAGAGTATCCATTCAATGCATCACGCATTGATTCTGTAACGCATTTTTCATACTTTATCGCATAAACCATATCCTGATCATGTTGTTGATGTTTTACTGGGAAAAATCGCAGTCTGTTTGTATTATTCATTTTGTTTTCCTTGTATTGCAACTCGTGTTTAAAAGGAGCGATCAAGCCCAGTGTTGATTGATTTTTGGTCTCTATGTTAGTTATTTTTTGTTTTAATGTCAATAATTTGACCTTGTTTCACAGAGAATACAGAGGAGTTAACGATGAGGTCATTCAGATAGAGCCAAGGGATTGTGTATATAGTTAAGCATCTCCTGCTCTATTAAGTCTGGTTATTGTGATAACCAGACCTTAGCTAATAAGTGTAGTTAATGTAGTCAACGTTAGATAATTGCTTCAATATTTGATATTGCAATCATCATCTTGCGATGCCTATATTGAGTAATATTTTGAAACTCAATTGTTAGCTTCACTAATTAGCAACTTCTCCAACTGAATTAACGTTTATGATTTGATGATTGTGACTTATCTTTTCAATTTTATCACGCAGCTTTAAAAAAGGAGCTTCTATGCAAATATAGAGCAACCAACCACTGATAACGGTGACAAGAGTAATAACTAATACTGAAATAAAACTAGTAGGAACAACTCCAAGTTTAAAAAGCTCACGATATATAGTGACACTGATGGGCTTATGAATTAAATAAATAGAGTATGACCAAACTGCCAAAGAAGCAGCACCAGGTATTCTAATTTTATATAAATAAGAGTTAGGACTAAGCGCAGCTAGTGTCAGAGCGGCAAAACTAATACTTAATAATGGATAACCAAAGGCTGTCATAAACAGACTATAGTGATATTGGATAAAGAGGTAAAAAGTTATTCCACTGCTAATAATCCCCAATAATAATATTAAATTACCCTTCTGAGTTATTTTATCCCAAATATTTTTGTAAAAATTTCGCAACATGGCAATCGCAACACCGAAAACAAGCTCATCTAAACGACAGAAGGAGAAATAGTATATTTTCGTATAATAAAGGCTATGATTGTTTGCAGATTGATTATAGTAAATCCACAATGAACTTCTTAAGATTATCCCCATAACTACGAGACCAAACAAAACAATCCAGCCATAGCGCACAGATTTTTTATATCCAATCATTAACAAAAACATTGGCAAAGCCAAATAAAATTGTTCTTCAACACACAATGACCAAGCATGTGAAAATGCTGTACCGGTATGAAGACCTAAATTTTGTGTAAACGTAAGGAATTTCCAAAGCGAAGGTAATATTGGGGCTTCTCTAAAACCTGGAATCAAAAAATAAACAGCTAAAACAAATAAATAAGCGGGTAATGTTCTAAGCAGACGTCGATAATAAAAAATTTTGAATGAAAACCCTCGTTGGTTAGCAATAGGCGAAAAAATTTGATTTCCAATTAAATAACCACTCAATACAAAAAACAAATCAACACCAACCCACCCGATCTCATCTATAAAACCAAAAGTTGGTTGATGGCTAACAAAAACTACATAATGGTACATAAACACTAAAATAATGGCAGTCGATCTTAAAACATCAAGCCCGTGGATTCGGTTAGCTATTTTTTTCAATTAGAACTCTACCAATTTACAATGGGAGCATCATGCGGATTAATATTTGCTTTCTAAGCGATGACTTTATTAACTATTTAAAATGACAAAGGCTTCCGAAGAAGCCTTAAACGTGGCATCAACAAGGATTGTCATCTCCATTTTGTTGTGCCAGCTACACTGGGCGGACCTTTGTGTAGTCTCGAATGCCTGATGCTAAAGCAGAGCAGGAACAATTAAATTATAGTAATTTCTATGATAAATTACAAATGATTTGTTAATTTGGATAAATTTAGTCCATGCAATACACATTTATAAATTTCCTTCATTTGCTCTCTTCCAAGTTTATTTCTAAAATAATCCCTCTTTCCCTCTACAGTACGGGTATTTATTTTTATCAAATTTAACCGGTGAAAGCCTACTGTATAAAGCATATCACCTTTCGCCCAACTTTCACGCTCCTGAAAAATACCAATCATAGGCATTGATTTTTTAGGTAGTAAATAATGATATGGCCGAATTGGATCTGGTTTTACAGTGCTAAGAGGTACAATAGTTAGCAATTTATCTCGTCCTTTAAGCGAACTAGACAAAACTATAACAGGTCTATTTTTTTTAACCATTTCTGGTTCTTTAAAGTCGGAGAAATCACATAGCAAAATTTGCCCTGGATTAGGATGAAAAATTATAGGCATTCTTATTCTAAATCATCTATTTTAAAGGCAGCGATCATATCAGCTTAACTTTAAAAACTTATGTTATTCTACACAAATAACGATGACTACATTGAATACACTAATCCACTAGTACCTTTAATCTATATAATCAGACCATAGATGGAAGCCATCGTCGGAAGTAGTCAATGTTAATTATTTGGCGTATATTTGTGCATTCATGATGATCGCGTTATTGATATCACTCAAGCTCGCCCGCACGAAAACTTGCCTTGTTCCAGCCAAAATACACGTTTAAACTATCCTTCAGTTCGTTGATAAACTCCTTATGAAAGATGCATTCAAGCGTTATCTCTCTAACAAGGAGCATGACGAGAGATTCCGGCATACTTTCCCCCTTTCGTCTATCAAAGCCCCTTACTTATAGTGTATGCTCACATTAATTGCACTCTGAACATATTTTGAATCCGCCTAATAAGTAGTCTATACTTCTGTTAGAACGAAGCCAATGGAGAACTGTAATGGGACAAGACAAGGAAGAAGCCAATAAAAAAGCTGCTCGAGAAAAGTTTGCAAATGAAGAAGAGATGGCTAACAAGAAAGCGTGGGAGCTTATAAATAGCCAACAGATAATGAAAAATGAATTAACTAAAATGAAAACCTCGGAATCAACAAACAATTTCAACGTTCAAAGCGAAGACATCGATAGTGTTCTAAAAATATTTAAAGATAAATACAGTAAAAATTCTGATTACAAAGAACCCATAAAGAACAGCGATGGAATTCTTACATTTTCATTCCCGTCAAAAAAAGAAAAAGGCAAAACGATGACGGATGCCGAAATATTAAGGGAAGCAACCTCTTTTTTTACTGAGGTCGCCAAAAACGAAATAAAGAGTCTTATCTTAGACAAGCATCATAATGTTCTGGGCTATTCGAATGGAGACGGCAAGCTGTATCATCCTGATGGTAAACCATTCGAAAAAGGAGATACGCTCTCCCGTGAAGCAGGTATTCCTCTCAATAGATTTGATATGTCTTTGATTGATGAGCCAAATGTTGCTTCAACCAGCAGAATGTGAAAGTAATTATTCGTGGTGTGACTGAGGTCACGCCTTTGTATTAAGGGGAATATAGATAATCAAATATTATCAGTGCAACTTGGTTTAAGAAAAAAATTTCACTATCAAATCAGCAGTTATGCGTGATGTACTAATTGATATCACGAAATAATTTTTGTTTATTTCTTTTTGAACCATAATTGCATCAATAATTTTATTATTAATAGTGAAAATCAGTTTTTGGTTTTTTTTCAATTTACCTACAGCATTCAATCGCTTTGACGCCTCAGTAGTAAGTGTGAGATCAACTCGGCCATATTTGTCGTCAAAAGCAACTAATTTTGTAGACTTTACCATTTGTCTATCTAATATAATGGTCGGTTCGATAATCTGTAAGGCAGGTATTGTTTGCTGTGCAGAACTATTGGCGGTGGTTAGGTGAGCACCACTCGCCCAAAGAGAATGCCAATTAATCAAGCAAACTAGAATGGTGGCCTCAATAATCTTTTTAATAATATTTTGTTTCATAAATAACCCTGCTTTCATTTAGATCTAGGCATAAGCAACTACGCTACGGATGTTGCGCGAAGAAGCAACGAAAAGAACCCTTTATTGTTTCTCAATCAAACAATGCATCCGTGCATTGACATTATTTTCAAGCTAAGCAGGTATAGCGTTCAAGCCTACCTCTACACAGCATTCTTACAGGTATTTTCTTCTTGTAAAGCATCTGTTGTTACAATTAAATACCCACTAGAACTTATCGTTAATTCAGGTAAGCGATGATTTCTGTCATAATAGTCTTTTATAGGAGATAAAAACTCTTTAAAAGCTATATTTCTGTAGGAAAGTGGTGTGCTTTCAGAAATGCGACCTTCCGCGATAGCAGCAGTGTAAAGATGCATCGCCTGTGATTCGACTTCTGTAAATATTGTGAGAGCATCACGTACAGGGCACCCTGCTTGCAGAAGATTTACCAAAACAGTTGGTTTGAATGTTGGTGTTATTCTAGTTTGTTCCAATTGCGTTTTAAAAACCAATATTTTTTCTCGTTGTTCACTTTCACTCAAACTTTCAAACCAGGCCTGAATTTCCAATCCCTTTTTTGGACTATATTGCCTCATTAAGGCTCCTAAATATGCAATATATATACCATCTACTTCAAGTTGCTTTTCTCTGAATGCTAAATAATTATCGATAACTTGGTGGTTTTGATTTAACCATAATTGATCTAATTCTAATTTCAATGCCCATATGCAATTGGCCACTGGTTCTGTTAAATAAATTGATCCATTGTGATTAACATGACCATCTAATCCTGCGATATTAATAATCCAACGAGCGAACCAAAGATTATATTGTTCATATGTAATTTCCCCAACACGTATGGCGTTTGCGATGCTGGAAACCATATTGTATCCACCTTCCATATCTAGGATCTGCCGTGCATGACTGTTTTTATAAAAGGCATAGGGTAATAAGTTAATAGCATCTTCGGTTAGTAAAGCACAAATAGGAAATAACTTAGGAAAATGAGTAACCATATGTGTAATGAATTGTTCGCTGTCTGCTGGTAATTCACTTTTTTGCTTTTCAGGAACAGCCATAATGGCTTGATCTGATTTTGTGATAAAACATGTTGCCATGAGACATTCTTGTGAGGTAGGCGTCAGCTCTTGAATAAAACGTGATAAACGATTGAAATTATCTTCGCTTAAAACTATATCTGCCGTTTGTGATTGAACAAATGCCGAATAAGATAATGATCCGCCTTCTAGTAAGAGTTTAACTGAATGTAGACGAGATAATATTCGTTTTACTTCTATGTTGACGAGATCTTGCTTGGAATTAACATTAGATTGACTGGTAATAACAGTATTATTTTGCAACCATGATAATTGCTCTAGCATTTTAGAGTGCCCTATTAAAGTAGGGTAATAAGTATCAGCAAATGATTGTAAAATTTCTAGAGATGGTGCGATTTTTTCTTCTTTAAAAAACATAACGATACCTTTATATAAAACATAATGGTTGATATTGTATCATAATAGTAAATGGTCGGCAGCAACTTGACGTTGCATAATCACAGCCCCCACCCTATACCTTTTTTAATTTTATTTATTGACGGAATTGATCTTTGTGCGCTAAAGTCGGTCTCTTTGATTTATTAGAGTTACCATGCGTCTATTTATTGTTGGAACACCTGAGCCACTTGAAACTGGTCATTTTTTGCTTGGAATGCGTCGTAATGTTTTAACAACACATGATATTCAACGTAACATAACAAATATGAATGCCGTTAATCTTTTTCAATCACATGATGATGCTTGTAATTATGCACGCTCCCTGAGAATAAATCGGGCAACCAAGATAGCCAATCCAACTAGTCGACAATTTGCGCCGGTTATTTCAGTTGATTTAATGAGCGATGCCGTTAAGTATCACTTTAATGAAACAACTGTTAAATCATCAACCGTACAGTTTAATAAATATGAAAGCGCTCGCTCTAATTTTTGTCTCGAAAACGCTGACGGGACGCCTTTGCTTCATTCTGCTCAAATCCAATTTATCTGCTTAGAACAATTAGCATTTGAACTTGCAGATTTTAAAATCACAGCAGCTGAATTTCCTGATTCAAACCACCCTGTGACATATTACGACAATCCTTTTGAATGCACAATATCATAAGGGATTACCAAGGAATCTGTATTACACCAACGTACCAGGGCGAAATAAAAATGAACCCATTTCGTCTTTACGAGCGTTAGCGAGGTAATCTAGTGACTTTTTGCCTAACGGTGTATTCATGATTTTTTATCAGTTCTGTGAGGTCTCTTGATTGCTTCGTCGTAAAACTCCTCGCAAAGACAATTTAGACCTTTTAAATCCGTTATTGCGAGCAGCGAGGTCATGTTGACTACGGCCCTGACCAACTTACAAACTCCTCTCCCCTTCTTCTTGGTTTGGTGATTTTTAATAGCACGATTACTCGCAGAAAAGGTATTATCACAAATCTTAATTATACAGGGTGCGTGGTTGGCGCTTGTAATAAAGGTGTTTCAATATCCGTATTAGTCTCAGCATCAAAAACTTGCCGCATTTCTTCAACTGTAACATTGAAAAAACGACCCTTATAGCGAGGACCCAACAAAGCAGAATACAAAGTAAGACTTTTTGAAAATACAGGTTCTGTCATGTACTCACCCACAACACTACCTAATAGCATTAATGCAAAACCAATGACGTTTGCCTTGTCATAATTATTACTCGTAGGCGCAATGAGGAAATAATTAATAAGGTATCCTTGTAAAAGACCATTAAAACGCCCTAGATATCTTCCAGTATCTTGGCCATTGCTGACATCGTTAAGCGAGTATCTCTCTGTTGTTATATTTGCATTATTACTTAATTGTAAATCATCTATATGCAGGCATAGCATATATTGGATTAACACTCTTTCATCAAGACACCTCCCTTGTCTCAAATCCTGAACTACACCCCATAAGGACATCAAAATAGAACTCGATATTGGCATTTTACGAAGTTGATTAATAAACGACAATGATTCTTGATCAGGTTCCGGGATGACAACCGCATAACCAATGGGTATTTCATTGCCTTCAACATCATGACACGCCTTAGCTGACTCAGCGAATGACAAATAAAAAAGTCCGCTTACAATACCACTAATATAGGTGACACTAAGCGCTATAAAAAGAGATTCTATTTCTATTACCAGTGGCTTTTCTGTTGCTCGTGAGGGAACAATTGGGATAATCGCAAGAAAACTTGTTAAATGTGCCATAAAAGGCACCATCAATGCCAACAGCATTTTCATTTCGAAAAAGCTAGAGACTTTCGGTCTTACAATGAACGGGTTAGAAGAGGCTGGATTGTTCATAAAAAACGACTCTTGATTGTTTCTTTAAATTGTGTGAGCAATTTTATTGCAAACTAGCTATTAAAGCAAACAAATACAACAGCGTCCACTCATTGAGCCTTTCATGTTCAAATTCAGCTGCATTTGCTAGCAATGCATTCAATGGATACACAAGGCATGGCGAAATCAGGTGTGATTTAAAAACGAACTCATTTCGTCTTTACGAGCGTTAGCGAAGTAATCTAGTGACTTTTGCCTAACGTTCTGTGAGGTCTCTTGATTGCTGTCATTCATCACCCTAATAGGGCCATTACGTAATCACTCAAAAGGGACCACCAG
>CAZNVR010000046.1:0-11839 GCA_964576655.1 uncultured Legionella sp.
AATTATGGTTACATACCGCAAACCTTGTCAGAAGATGGGGATCCGGTTGATGTACTTGTGGTTACGCCTATTCCATTGATTAGTGGTTCTGTCATTCGTTGCCGTGTTGTTGGTATGTTAAAAATGACAGATGAATCAGGTGTGGATGCTAAATTACTTGCAGTTCCTATTAGTAAATTAAGCAAAATGTATGATGATGTTCATACCCATGCTGATTTACCTGAATCTTTATTGCAATCATTAGAACATTTTTTCAAACATTATAAAGATTTGGAAAAAGGTAAATGGGTGAAGGTTGATGGTTGGGAAGGTCCTGATGCAGCGTTTGAAGAAATTATGTCTAGTATTAAACGTTTTCAAGACGCTAAGTAAAATAAAATATGCAGGTTCATCTTATGAACCTGCATGATTCAATTATTTATTACGCATGCCCAGGGCCATAAAAATATATGTCCATCCATTGACGATAAGCTCAATTGCAACAAACATACCAATGATCCAAAGGGCGCTATAAGGCCATTGTATTAAAATTAAAACACCTAAAATGATAGCAGCCACGCCTGCAAATATTAACCAGCCCCAGCCGGAAGTTTCCCGCAGTACAAACGCCATAATGAGTCTGGTGACACCAATAATAATTAAAATCCATGCAATTAAAGCGGTAACGATTGTTGATGCGAGTATGGGATCATGAATAATCAGTCCCCCTCCCATGATATAAAGCACAGCTACAAGAGCATGACCAATAATGCCTTTCCAATGATGACTTTTAAATACATCTACAATTTGCAGGCAACCTGCAATGATAAAGAGAACACCCATAAAAACAATGCTCACCAAGGTTAGACCTACCGTCATCCCTAAACCTATAAATCCTAATATCACAAACAGTATCCCTAAACCTAATAACCAACCCCAATTACGTTGCAGGTCGATGGTGGGCGGATTTGATGTATGTTGTATGTTATTCATAAAATATCCTTATAAGTGATGTAAAGAAAGTATAGTTGGCAATCACTTTTAGTCAAATTTATTATCCATTTGATTCTTTTTTGTTCTCGATATAGTGCAAGGAAGGGTATGAATCATGCTCTGTTAACTTGCAATAAATAAGCATTTTCTCCATACTAAAATGCATTGTATTCTGAAAGATTAGATCATGAATTATTCTACAAAAAGAGATGAAAATGGGGTTGAATATTTTGAGCCTGGTGTTAGTGATTATGCTTTAATTACGAATCCTTTGCTTAATAAAGGTATGGGATTTAGCGAAGAAGAACGTAAGCTGTTTAATTTACATGGCATCATTCCTCCTCGCTGTGAAACCATTGAAGGACAGCGTCAACGCTCGTATGAAGCGTTTTGTAGTAAAAAAACTGATCTTGAAAAATATATTTATTTACGTGATCTACAAGATTCAAATGAAACGCTGTTTTATAATTTGTTAACGCACTATGTGACAGAAATGTTGCCTATCATTTATACGCCAGTTGTGGGTGAAGGGTGTCAGCGCTTTAGCCATACGTATCGTCGTCCACGAGGTGTGTTTATTGCTTATCCTTATAAAGACTACATAGAGAATATTTTAGCTAATCCTCATTTTGATAATGTTGAGGCGATTGTTGTCTCTGATGGAGAGCGTATCTTAGGCTTAGGAGATCAGGGTGCTGGTGGCATGGGGATTCCTGTTGGTAAATTAGCACTGTATACCGCATGTGCAGGTATTCATCCTAGAGCAACATTGCCTATTTTATTGGATACGGGTACCAATAATCAGGAGCGATTAAACGATCCGCTTTATATTGGTTGGAAACATGAACGAATTCGCGGTAAAGATTATGATGATTTTATTGAAGCGTTTGTTGTAGCTGTTAAAAAACGCTTTCCTCATATTTTATTGCAATGGGAAGACTTTGCTCAACAAAATGCCAATCCTATTCTCGCTAAATATCGTGATCAACTGTGTACCTTTAATGATGATATTCAAGGCACAGCAGCCATTGCTACAGGCACGCTTTTATCTGCATTACAGGTTACAGGAACAGCATTACGAGATCATCGTATTGCCGTTTTAGGAGGGGGATCTGCTGGTTGTGGAATTAGTGATTTGCTGGTGCAAGCAATGATGGCGGATGGATTAACCGAAGCACAAGCTCGCGCCAGATTCTTTTTAGTAGACCGTGATGGGTTATTCGTTAAAGGGGCCACAGGCCTGATGGATTTTCAAGAAAAATTTTGTCAGGAAAAAAATGTAGTTGCCGATTGGATTGTGCAAGATGTTAATCACATCAGTTTGTTGGATGTTGTTAAACATGTTCATCCAACGGTTTTGATAGGCGTATCAGGACAACCTGGAACATTTACAGAAGAAATTGTTCGAGAAATGGCCTCACATGTTGAGCGTCCGGTTATTTTTCCACTTTCAAATCCTACTTGTCGCTCGGAAGCAACGCCTGAAGATTTAATGTCATGGACGAATCATAATGTTGTAATGGGAACAGGCAGTCCTTTTCCTGATGTCATGCGTAATGGTGTGTTAAGACGAGTGGATCAAACCAATAATGCATATATCTTTCCTGGCATGGGTTTAGGTGTAATTGCTGTGAATGCGACCAGAGTGACTGATAAAATGTTTATGGTTGCTGCAAAAGCATTAGCAGATTGCTCACCGACCAAACTGGATAAAGACGCCAATTTATTACCTCCATTATCCATGATTCGTGAGGTGTCATTTAAAGTGGCTGTGGCTGTTGCCCTGGAGGCCATATCATCAGGATTAACGGCAACAACGTATTCAGTAGATGATGTAGAAACGTTGGTGCGTGCCAAAGTATGGACACCTGTTTATGTGCCGTACAAAAAGCAATGATCCGACATCGTTGGTGGGGTTGGGTCGTTGTTTTATGTTTGTTAAATGCGGGGTGTGGGTTACTGCCCCGCTATCAAAAGCCAGAGGTTAATGTATTAAAACAATGGCCTCATGCTGTGAATTTGACGATTAATGACCGTGTTGATTTAGCTGACATGACGTGGTGGAAGCAATTTCATAATGATGAGTTAAATACATTAATTTCCACGGCATTGCAGAGAAATAATCAATTAAATATAGCGCTTGCAAAGATTGATTATGCTCAAAGTCAATTGAACGGTGTTAAATTGAATTGGTTGCCCGGCATGTCGCTTTTATCCGGTTGGAGCCAATTCCCTGTGTTAGGTAATCCAGGGGCTTTTTTTATTGCAGCTCCTCAATATATATTAAATATATTTCAGCAATATAAACAGCAACAAAGTGCATCTGCTCAAGTTAAAGCAAGTATGCATGCTAAAACGTGTGTGAGAGTGGTTATTATTGCACAAGTGTCAGCTAATTTTTTTACATTACTTGCCGAACAAGAGGCGTATCGTTTATATAAGAAACTAGTGAAGTTATATCGCCAATTATTAGCGCTTCAACAAACAAATTATAACAGTCAGCTGATTGCAGAGGATGAACTAGATGAAATACAAAGTGAAATCCAGCAGTTATTAGCTCAAATGAGCATTGTAAAACACCGTATTGCGGTGTGTAAAAATACGCTCCATTATTTATTGAACGATAATCCAGGGGATATGGTTGTTCATTCATCGTTTCAGCATATAAATAGTAATCCATTTATTCCAAGCAATTTGCCTCTTTCTGTTCTAAATAATCGACCAGACGTAAACGAAGCAGAAGCGTTGTTAATCGCTGCGAATGCTGATATTGGGGTGTCTGGTGCAAACCTTTTACCCTCAATGACGCTAGGTGCATATTTAGGATCAGGTTCTAGTATTCATGGGCCGATTAATTTATTGGAATCTTATGTCAGTATTCCGGCCGTGAATCTTCCAGCATTTGCTCAAATTAGTGCAAGTAAAGCGCGATACAAGGCGAGCTATATTCATTATGTCGACACGATAAGAGGCGCGTTACGAGATATTGATAATGATTTATCGGCGTTTAGAACATATAGCGAACAATTATCATTGAATGGTAAAGCGTTAAAGAAGCAACAACGCCATTGTCATTTAGCAAACAAACGGTATCAATATGGCATTGATGCCTATATTGATGTTTTGCAGTGCAATATTAAGACGAAACGCCTTGCTTTGACTTTAAATCAAAATAAATTAGAAAAAATGCTTGTGATGGTTAAATTATATCAAGATTTAGCTGGAGGTTATCATGGGGTGTCTTAATACCATTCGAACCTGGCGATTGATCATAACCTGTTTAATGTTATTTCTAATCACTTGGTACTATCAAGTTCCTGAGCGGATTTGGAGTTTAATCACAGTTTGGTTTGTGATGACAGAATACACTAGTGTAGGGGGTGTGTATAAAAAAGGATTTTATCGATTTGCGGGAACATTTATGAGCGCGCTGTATGGCATGGTGATCATTTATTTTTTTGCCAATAATGTGATGATTAATATGCTTGCTTTTGTTGCTGGTGTCTTTGTGTATATGTATTATTTTTTAGATAGTGAGAAAATGTACATTGGAGTGATTGGCTCTGTGACCTTATCCATTGTTTTGCTGAATCACAATGATTTAGATGCCGCTATATTACGCACCTTTAATATTGTTTTAGGTATTCTTGCATCCATGTTTATGATTCGTTTTTTCTACCCTAAATATGCTCGAGATGAAGTGATTGCTACACAACAACAGGGGATGCAGCAATTAACAGGCCTGTTAAACGTTTATTTAGATAAGTCCAAGACTCAATCGGATACGATTGATGCATACTTACATATTGAATCCGATCTTCTTAAAACCTTTCAGGCCTTTGATAAACATTTGAATGAGGCAAAAGTAGAAGTAGGATCGCAAGATGAGTTTATTAAAATAAATATTAATGTGATGGCGCATATCAGACGACTATTTCGTTTGATTAGTGTTTTTATGAATGATTTAAGCACCGATATCTCACGCGCAGATGCTAAACTTCATGAGGAGTTAACACACGTATTAAACGCATTAGAGCATATTCAATATAAATTGACTCATCACTCTCCTGCCTCTGATTTTATTTTTTCTAAGAATGCTTTGCCTTTGCATCCTATTCTTGCATCAATCCATAACCAACTGTCTTTATTGAATGATGCAATCAGCGATATGATTTTTAAATATGAACAGCAGCATCGGCAATCAAATAGTCGATTTTGGCAAAAGGGCTCATTATTTCGAGCATGGATTAATATATAGAGTTAGTATAATGAGCAATGTTAAACATAAACGTCCGCTTGCTGTTTTATGTGTTTTAATCGCAAGCATTATTTTATATGGCTTTTCATATTATTTTCCGTTTACCAATAATGCGTTTGTTGTGGCAAATATACGTCCTGTAGCAGCGAATGTGAGTGGTTATATCACCGATATCTATGTGGAAAATGAAACCTATGTTACTAAAGGTAGCCCTTTATTTACGGTATTTAAAGCACCTTATGAATTAGCATATAAAAAAGCGGTGAGTGATGTAGAAGAAGCGCAAGCGCAGTTGGTTGTTCTCGCAAAGCAGGTGGAAAAAACAGCATTTCTTATCCAGTCACAACATGCTGTTTATCAAAACCAGGCGTTTGAATACACTCACAACAAGCAGGCATTAACGTCGCATGCGGTATCAAAAATAAAAGTAAATACCCTTTTAAATCAGTACAATGCGGCTAAAAATCAATTATACGCATTGAAAAAGCAACTTGAATTGGATAAACAACAACAGATTGTTCAACAAAGAAAAATCAGTGCATTACAAGCGATTCGGGATAATGCAAAAGTTGATTTGGATGAAACAACGGTATATGCAAAAAATAATGGCATTGTACAAAATATGTTTGTGGCATTAGGCGCGCCAGTTGAAATACGTCGGCCTTTGTTTTCATTTGTAGATACAGACACGATGTATATTCAAGCCAATTTCAATGAAACGGATTTACGTTTTGTTCGAGCAGGAGATAAGGTTACCATTAGACCACGTATTTATTTTGGCGTAAAAACGTATCACGGTGTGGTTGTTTCTAAACATTGGGCTGCTAGCAGACAACGAACCGATCACCGTAGTCAACAACAAGTGGTCACCAATAATGAAGACAATTGGTTATTATTGCCACAGCGATTTCCAGTGCAAATTAAAATCACTGATTATGATCGTATCCATTACCCACTGAGCGTTGGTGCGAGTGCTTATGTACATATCCATACTCATACGAGCTAATTCAACTAGTTATCCGTTGAGGGACGTTTAAAATGTTTGGCAGAGGTAAGAGCTAAATCAATTATTTTTTTAGATTGTTCATCGTTGGTTTCAATCTGACAAACCTCATGGGTTAAATCCAATAAAAAATCAGTGATGTCATGCTCATTGACTTGACTTTGGTAGAGCTGATTGGCATGTTTAAAAATATAATGCAGCAGATTCTTGCTAATGGTTATTTTATTTTCAACCATTTCGTGAGTACTGTGACTGTCCCCGAAGAGCAGCCAGCCTGGCGAAACATCAAGTTGAAAGGCAATTTCAGTTAACTTAACTGGCTCAGGAATAACTTGACCACTAAGATACTTACGGCAAATTTGCGGCGAATTTCCTGTTATCTCGACTAACCTATGAATATCTACACCGGATGTTGAGCGAGTAGAGTGATAGCCTTTGGCGATCATTGCGTCACGAAGGCGTGTGGCAAATTGTTTGATAAGGTCAGTTTTATCCATGATGTTGGGCTTAGTTAGATGGTTTAACTAGTATAGCAATCAGAATCATTTCGCACAATAACCATGTTAATGGAAACAATATATTTCCTTTTGAAATTAATTATTGACATTGTTGAGAGAAAAATTATAATGCCAACATGAAACGATGGAAAATGTTTCAAACAAGTCCAAACTACGAAACACCTGTGGTTAAACAGGCTCATGCAAGAACGTGGCATGCATATAGCGACCAACCTCGTATACGCGTCCGGTCGGAATTAGTTTAATTTTATTCCGACCTTTTTTTCTTGAGTCATATCTTTGGTTGTTTTTCTTGAGCCTGATATGACATAAATTTTCTTACGGTCAATAATTCATCTGGGTTATCCCCGCGCTGTATTTGTGTTTTTATTATCGATTGGGACGCTGTATCTCTGTAAAATACACTTGCTATACGCTCCTCACATGCTATATACTAAACCCAATTATTGGTTTAGAACGAATTATAGGCACGTAGCTCAGTGGTAGAGCACCACCTTGACATGGTGGTGGTCGGTGGTTCGATCCCACTCGTGCCTACCATATCCAATCAACCCTGCAGAGCAGGGTTTTTTTTTCTCCCGACGGACGGAAGGAACACACATGCCAAATATTAAATTGCCTGATGGAACAGTCAAACATTTTGAACATGCTTTAACGGTTTATGATGTTGCCTATAGTATCAGTCCTGGGTTGGCTAAAGCTGCAATGGCTGGTCGAGTGAATGATCAGTTGGTTGATGTCAGTTATTTAATAGACAATGACGCTGAGTTGATTATTCTTACGGAAAAAAGTCCTGAATGCCTGGATATTGTTCGTCATTCCACCGCTCATTTACTCGCACAATCGGTTAAACTCTTGTTTCCTTCCGCACAGGTCACCATTGGCCCTGTTATTGATGATGGTTTTTTTTATGATTTTGCATTTGAACGTTCATTTACACCCGATGATTTGCACAAAATTGAAGAAAAAATGCAGGAATTGGTCAAAGCCGATTACCCTGTGTCACGACGCACATTAAGTCGTGATGAAGCAATCGCCTATTTTACTGATTTAGGTGAGTCTTATAAAGCTAAAATTATTGCAGATATTCCGGCAGACCAAACCTTATCATTATATCGTCAGGGTGATTTTGAAGATTTATGTCGAGGTCCTCATGTTCCATCTACGGGTCGCTTAAAAGCATTTAAATTAACCAAGCTTGCTGGTGCTTACTGGCGGGGAGATGTTAATAATGAAATGTTGCAACGTGTGTATGGAACGGCCTGGCTTGATAAAAAAGCCCTGGCTGATTATTTGCATCGCATTGAAGAAGCTGAAAAACGAGACCATCGTAAACTAGGTAAAGCGATGGGGTTGTTTCATTTCCAAGATATCGCTCCAGGCATGGTCTTTTGGCATACCAAAGGATGGGCAATATACCAAGCCTTAGAGCAATATATGCGGGCGCGCTTGGTCGACTTTGGCTACCAAGAAATTAAAACGCCGCAATTGGTTGATAAAATTCTGTGGGAAAAATCAGGGCATTGGGAAAATTATCGTGATGTCATGTTTGTGACCGAAACCGAAAATCGGCATTATGTCGTTAAGCCTATGAATTGCCCTGGCCATGTGCAGGTGTACAATCAAGGCATTAAAAGTTATCGTGATTTGCCTCAACGATTATCTGAGTTTGGTAATTGTCATCGATGTGAACCTTCAGGCTCATTGCATGGTTTAATGAGAGTGCGTAATTTTGTGCAAGATGACGCACATATTTTTTGTACCGAAGACCAAATTCAATCTGAAGTTGCATCATTACTTGAATTTGTTAAATCCGTGTATACCGATTTTGGTTTTGATTCAATTACTTATCGTTTAGCCTTGCGCCCTGAAAAACGTGTGGGTAGTGATGAGGTATGGGATAAAGCAGAAATGGCACTACAAGATGCTATGCGTAGTCATCATATCGAATGGATTGATGCGCCCGGAGAGGGGGCATTTTATGGACCTAAGATTGAATGTTCCTTGTCTGATTGTTTAGGTCGAATTTGGCAATGTGGTACCATTCAGGTTGATTTTTCTATGCCAGAACGACTTGGTGCTCAATATGTTGCCGAAGATGGCAGTAAACAAACCCCTGTGATGCTTCATCGTGCAATATTGGGTTCTTTTGAGCGCTTTATTGGTATTTTAATTGAGCATTACGCAGGGAATTTACCTTTATGGTTGGCTCCTACGCAAGTCTCTGTGCTGACGATTAGTGAAAAACAGAATGACTATGCGGAAAAAGTGAATCAAACTTTGTTAAATAAAGGTATTCGTGCAACTTTTGACTTGAGAAATGAGAAAATAGGCTTTAAAATTCGCGAACATACATTGCAAAAAGTTCCCTATTTGTTAATCATTGGTGACAAAGAAGTAGAGAATGGGCACGTTACGGTTAGAACCCGTGACGGCACTGATCTGGGTGTGATGACAATTGATACAATTTGCGATACACTACGTTATGAAATTAATACTAAGGCACAACGTGCCATACCTAAAAACCAGCCGGAGGATTAACCATTAGTGCATCAAATAAGCGTGAGAGTGATCGCGCGCGAATCAATGAACAAATCAATGTACCTGAGGTACGCTTAATTGATGTAGATGGCAATCAGGCAGGAATAGTATCGACCCGTGAGGCCTTGCGTGCTGCAGAAGAAGGTGGATTTGATTTGGTTGAAATATCACCAACTGCCAAGCCGCCCGTATGTCGTATCATGGATTATGGTAAATTTCTCTTTGAAGCGAGTAAAAAGCAAGCTGAAGCGAAAAAGAAGCAAAAGCAAATTCAAATCAAAGAGCTAAAATTTCGTCCTACGACGGAAGAAGGGGATTATCAGGTCAAGCTACGCAACCTGATACGTTTCCTGGAACATGGTGATAAAGTCAAAATCACGCTACGTTTTCGTGGTCGTGAAGTGGCACATCAAGACTTAGGCATGAAAATTTTGGAACGTGTGCAAAATGACATGGCAGAAATTGCTGTGGTAGAGCAACATCCAAAACGTGAAGGCCGACAGTTACTGATGGTATTATCGCCCAAGAAAAAGTAACTTAAATTAGGAACAATTACAGTTCCTAGAATGCGGAGTATATTGTTATGCCGAAGTTAAAATCACATCGTGGAGCAGCAAAACGCTTCCGTAAAACTGCAAGTGGAGCGATTAAACGTCGTGGCGCTTACAGAAACCACATTCTCACCAAAAAGTCGACCAAACAAAAACGTAATTTACGCGTTGCGTCTGGAACATTGAAAAAATGTGATGCGCGTTTAGCTGCGCGTATGTTGCACGGTAGTTAAGGGGAGAATGAATAATGCCAAGAGTTAAACGTGGTGTGACAGCAAAAGCGCGTCACAAAAAGGTCTTAGATCAGGCAAAAGGTTATTACGGCGCCCGTAGTCGTGTATATCGCGTAGCCAAACAAGCCGTCATTAAAGCGGGTCAATACGCTTATCGTGATCGTCGTCAAAAGAAACGACAGTTTCGTGCGCTTTGGATTGTACGTATTAATGCACAAGCACGTGAATGCGGTATGTCTTACAGCCGTTTGATTGATGGTTTGAAAAAAGCTGAAATCGAACTGGATCGTAAAGTTCTTGCTGATATGGCAGTACATGATAAACATGCATTTGCAGCAATCGCAGAACTAGCGAAGGCAGCATTGGCTTAATTGTAGTGATAGGATTGATATAGTCCTATTATTGTAGTGCCAATTAAAAGAAAAGAATGAAAGGAGGCTTAGGCCTCCTTTTTAACAAGAAATATTGTATACAGCACGCGCAGTATATCTTCTTCTGAGGTTTAACTTATGCAAGATCTCATCTCCCTACAACAAGAGGCTTTTGCCGCCATTGAGCTGGCTGCTGATATTCATACGCTTGATGCGATCCGCGTTGATTATCTGGGGAAAAAAGGACGTCTTACCGATATTCTTAAAAATTTGGTGCATTTGTCTGCACAAGAAAAGCCCAAGATGGGTCAGCTTGTTAATCAGGCAAAACGTGATATTTCTGAAAAAATAGAAGAAAAAATGTTGCAATTAAAAGAGCAACAATTACAACAAAAATTGGTTTCAGAACAAATCGATGTCAGTTTAACAGGCCGTAACTTAAACGTAGGTTCATTGCATCCTGTAACGCAAGTAAAATTACGTGTAAATGAGTATTTCACGCGCCTTGGCTTTGATATTCTAGAAGGCCCTGAGATTGAAACAGAATTTTATAATTTTGAAGCATTAAATATTCCAGGCCATCATCCTGCTCGAGCCATGCATGATACGTTTTATTTTGGAGATGGGCGTTTGTTACGCACGCATACGTCTCCTGTGCAAATTAGAAGCATGGAAAAACGAACCCCTCCATTACGACTTATTGCGCCAGGACGTGTGTATCGTTGTGACTCTGATTTAACTCACACACCAATGTTTCACCAAGTGGAAGGATTGCTCATCGATAAACAAGCCACTCTTGCAGGATTAAAAGGCTTGTTACAAGATTTTTTCGCCGATTTTTTTGGCCGACAACTCGCTTTTCGTTTTAGACCATCGTATTTCCCCTTTACAGAACCTTCGGCCGAAATGGATATTGAATGCACACAATGTTCTGGAAAAGGATGTCGGACGTGTAAATTTACCGGTTGGCTTGAAGTGGGTGGTTGTGGCATGGTGCATCCAAATGTATTAACTGCTGTGAATATTTCACCCGAAGAATATCAGGGGTGGGCGTTTGGTATGGGGCTTGATAGGCTCGCTATGCTTTATTATGGTATTGATGATTTGCGTATGATGTTTGAAAATGATGTGACATTTTTAAAGCAATTCTAATAACGTTCAACACACTAGGATTTTGCAATGAAAATAAGTGATGCGTGGTTGCGCGAGTGGGTAAATCCGGCCTTTTCAGGTCAACAATTGGCCGCACAAATAACAATGGCAGGTCTTGAGGTTGATGCAGTAAGTCCTGTGGCAGGCGCATTTAATCGCGTGATTGTAGCTTTTGTGCTGCAAACAACACCTCATCCCCAGGCAGATAAATTAACACTTTGCCAAGTAGATACAGGCACA
>CAZNVR010000047.1:0-11826 GCA_964576655.1 uncultured Legionella sp.
GCGAATAAAAAATTAATCATTTTGTGTATTTTTGGGTTTTTACACAGTCTCGGCCAAAAGCGGAAGTAGGCTGAAGCCGCACTGACCTAAAAAAACGGACATTCAATGCAAAAATTCACGATAGCCGATAGTTATAAAATGCGCGACACTTACAAAAGGAAGCGTTAAGAAAAAATCCGGCTACTCATATCACTATGCAATAATTTCACCGGGGCATCGTTTGACAGTTAGCTTCCCACCGCAATTACCAATGAACTTTGCTCTAATTGTGTCGAACGATAACGCGTATCCACACCCGACCCTGAAACAAATGACGCCATAGCCTGGATCAACGCATCATTACTACTGTAATAATGAACACCTTCATAATCAGTTCTTGGCCTATTAGTTTCCGCAACCATTGCGACGGGTACTGTTGCAGAGGGTTGGAATAAAATGCTCTCATCCAAGTAAGCATAAATTCCGGTTGCAGTGTTGGCCAACTCAACATTCAAAATGTGGTCCCAACCGGAGTCCCAATAGATAATCTCAATGTCCTGCAATCCCGACTGTGCAACAGTGAATGTGGAATGAGTTCTAGTCGTAGCAGCTTGATTTAACGCATATTCAGCCACAACAACACCGTTAACTTTAATACTGTATCCATCATCAGCTCTTACACGGAAACTGTACGTCCCCGCGCTAAGTTGAATCTTTCCATCAAGACGTAAAATTGCATCACTCGTATCGCCAGGGTCTCTACTCAGGGATGTAGCATCGGCCTTTAAAAAGTTCTGGAGGTTAATCCCCATTCCTAAAGCAGTTGGCCCGGCACGACCATACTGAATGTCTTTTGCGATGAACGTTGCGTCCGGCTCTCTACCATTTATTAAACCCAGCACTTGCGCTAGATTAACAAGATTCACATTGCCATTTGTGGGCTGATGATAGCCATAATAACTACCGCGTAAGCCACTTTCAGCCGATATTGGATCAGAATTCACAATAATTGGAGTTGCTGTCACATCAGAAATATTTCCTGCACCGTCGGTGGCAAAGGTGAAAATGGATTGACCAACAATGAGCGTTTGCGTAAATGAAACTGAATAGGCACCTGTCGTTGCGTTTGCCTGTACAATACCGAGCGTTTGCCCTTCTGAATCTTTTACTGTCACACTACTGCCAGCCTCTGCAACGCCGCTAACTATTTTTGAAGCGATATCTAAATTAACGGTAGGTGCACCAGGTGCAGTCTTATCGGGTGCAATAATGGCTTTGATCAAAGAAATGTTTCCAGCCACATCCGTGGCCGAAACGTTAACTGTTTCTTTATTAATTAACGCCGTCACCAAGGTTATTGAATAAGCGCCCGTTGTCGCATCGGCAGCAACCGTACCCAAAGTGCTAGTGTTGTTAGCGTTCTTAACTACAACAACACTGCCTGCTTCAGCAACACCGGAAATTACTTTGCCAACAGAATCAAAAATGGCAGTGGGCTGCACAGGTGGAGTTGTATCTGGTGTTATAGGGGCAGTAGCTACGATTGGTTCCAACTTGAACCAGTTAATATTAAAGCCACCGCTTTCCGCGTAAAGCTTAAAGTTATGCGTTCCACCACTCAATGTAATCTCTTGCGTCACATCAACCCAACTCTGCCAAGCGCCCGTTTTAGGAATAGCAATCGAACCTAGCGTACTTTCATTACCCAACTCTCTTAACGCTAAACGTCCTCCACCATTGAGACTTGCAACACGATAGGTGATCTTATAAACACCTTCAGTGGGAACACTAAACGCAATATTGTTATAAGCCATCCAGTCGCCCGTATTTATATTCCCTGTATTCTGACCGCCCCCAACATCAGCCGTCGACTCATTCCAAACGCCACTCATGGAGCTATAGTTTTCAGCCTGGATAATGATAGCCGTCGGATCAGGCGTAGCGACATCAGGTGCAACTATTGCACGCGCAACGGATACATTACCAGCCGCATCTGTGGCGGTAATATTGACTGTTTCTTTGTTAATTAAAGCTGTCACCAAGCTTATTGAATAAGCACCTGTTGTTGCATGAGCCGTAACAGTACCCAATGTGCTGGTGTTGTTAGCATTTTTAACTACGACAACACTGCCTGCTTCAGCAACACCACTGATAGTTTTTCCGGCCACATCAAAACTAGCGGTTGGAATTGCTGGTGGTGTGATATCTGTTACACCCGAAGCGATCACCGCCTTAACAAGTGAAATATTTCCAGCTACATCTCTAGCTGTGACATTTACTGTTTGGTTAACAGCTAATGCAGTTCCCAGCGTAATGCTATAAGCGCCAGTTGTTGCGTGAGCGGTAAAACTGCCAAGCACGGCCCCTGATGTATTTCTCACCTCTACGATACTGCTTGCTTCTGCTACACCAGTAATAATTTTACGGGTCACATCAATGGCAGCACTCGGCGCGATAGGCGCCGTTTTGTCAGGTGCAATGAGTGCTTTAATTGCAGAGATATTTCCAGCGGTATCTTTTGCGGTAACGTTTACGGTTTCCTTATTAATTAACGCTGTAGTCAACGTAATCGAATAAGCGCCCGTCGTTGCGTTCGCCGTGGCAGTTTTTAACTCCGTTCCAGCTGCATTTTTAACGATGACAGTGCTACCCGCCTCAGCCACACCAGTAATTACCAGACCAGCTGCATCAAAATTTGCAGTAGGGATAGATGGAGCAGTTTTATCGGGAGCAATAATAGCTTTGATTGCAGAAATGTTTCCAGCTGCATCTCTCGCTGTAACATTAACGGTTTCTTTATTTATTAAGGCAGTTGTAAGGGTGATGCTATAGGCACCGGTAGTAACATCGGCAATAGCATTTTTTAATTCCACTCCAGAGGAGTTTTTAACTATCACCCTACTGCCTGCCTCGGCAAATCCGGCAATTACCTTACCCGCTAAATCAAACTCGGCCGAAGGTGGCAGTGGGGCAACTTTATCGGGGGCCACTATGGTTGTAACTGGGGATGTGTTTCCAGCCAAATCTTTAACCGTTAGATTGATGACCTCTCCGTTATTTAACGCCACATTAAACTGCAAGCTATAACTATCGCTCCCTGCCGACACCCTAGCACTTCCCAATAGTAGGCCGAAAACATCTTTAGCTTCGACTAAACTTCCCGCTTCAGCATTGCCGTTAATAAATGTCCCAAGTTCTGAAAAATGAAATACAGTGGTTTTTTCAGGCGCAGTGTAATCAGGAGCATTAGTAACCGTAATGTCGGAGACGTTGCCTGCTGTATCTTTAGCCGATACATTAATTGTTTCATTATTAATCAAAGCAGTGTGCAAGCTAATGCTGTAAGACCCGTGTGCCGCGTTTGCTATTGCGCTACCCAACACAATCGCCGACGCGTTTTTGGCCTCAACCAAACTCCCCGGCTCAGCAACGCCTTGAATAATGGATCCAGCATCATTGAAACTCGCCGATGGCTTCGGGGGCGCGATAAGATCGCCACCAGCAATCTGATTCAACACTTGTTCAAAAGTCCAGTTCGAACCATCAGAAAATTCAAATTCTTCCACAACATTACCAGCAATAGTCGCCCCAGAGGAAAGGGTGAATACATTTTTTATCGTTAAAAATTGCCCATTGGTAAACGTCAATACTAAATCAGTGCCCTTCCCATCTGCCATGTTTGCAGATGAATTTGTACGAGTTACAGCTACTTCATTTGGAAGAATCCCACTACCAAACTCTATTTTATCCAAACCAGAGGTTTCATAGATCACATCATTTCCGTTCCCGTAACTGTATTTGTATATGTCATCACCCACCCCCCCGGACAAATAGTCATGACTAAATAATCCACCATCCAAAGTATCATTGCCTGAACCACCTATAAGATCATCATTTTTTGTACCACCGATTAATAAGTCGTTCCCATCAGCGCCCCATAACGTAACTGCGATTTGACTGCTACCAAAATCTATTATTTCATTCCATGATGTGCCGTAAACATCTCGTCCATAAGTCTTAAAATCCCGGATACGTGAAGATATGTTGTTCGTGCTATCAATTAATTCACGCAGCGATACTGTCTCGTTGTCTATAACCAATTCCCAACCAGCTACAGCATTCATTTGCTCTTCAAAACTAATGAATCCTTGAGTACCTAACGTGGGTATTCGTAAGCTGACACTGTCTCCCTCACCGTAAGTAACTGAAACAAAATCATTTGAAATGCTAAAGCTAACATCATCGCCGGTAATACCTTCAGCAAAAACAACCCGCCCGCCAAAACTAAAAGGGGATTCGTTATTGCCGCCAAATAAAGGATTGATAGTATCTTTGCCATCATCCCGGTTTAAAACATAAGTATTGAAGCCAAGCCCACCAAATATATAGTCGTCCCCTTTACCCCCAACCAGAGTGTCATCACCGCCTTCACCATAAAGCCAGTCATCGCCATCTAATCCCTGAATAAGCTCATTGCCATTAAAGCCTGAAATATTGTCCGCATTATCGGTAGGAGTAAGAATACGCTTATCGGAAATTTGAAGCAGCTCAGGGAGCGTTATGGGTGCTTCCGATGAGTTTTGAAAGTACATTAGATAGGAACTAAA
The DNA here is from genome assembly GCA_964576655.1 of uncultured Legionella sp. Lineage (GTDB taxonomy): Bacteria > Pseudomonadota > Gammaproteobacteria > Legionellales > Legionellaceae > DDPF01. The sequence goes on from CAZNVR010000047.1 coordinate 4,587, forward strand.
ATTGTAGTCAGCCTCAAAAAAACGTTGAACCGTAATGCTGTCAGCTTGGTCGCCGTAGAACATTGTAAGATCGTAGTGACTGCGACCAAAACTAATTGAATCCCGGTCGACTCCATCACCGAAAATGATTTGATTAAATTCGTTACTGTTTGCGCTTTGGTCCTCAATTCTGTCTTGACCATCACCCGAGTTAAACAGGTATGTGTCAACACCAACTCCTCCACAGAGATAATCATTACCTTGCCCACCGATGAGAGTATCACTACCTAAACTACCCCCAGATATCGTGTCATCACCTTCCAAACCGTGAACAAGATCATTACCTAAAGTGCCGAGAACAACGTCGTCACCATCCGCTGTAAAAAAAGCATCAATTACTTTACGATGGTGAAATTCCTTGAGGCTTACAGCCCCATCAACAAATAACAGATCAAAATCGGGGGGCGTTGAATAACTTTTATAATAGTCATAAATGGTAATTTGATCACCAGAATCACCGATTAAAAGCACCAGATCCATTTGATTCTGTCCGATCTTTATATTGCTTTCGCTGATACCTTCGCCAAAAGAAATAGTGTTAGAAATTCCTGCGTCGTTACCATACTCATATATCAAATCCTTCCCATCACCCGAATTAAAAATATAGGTATCAGCACCATTTCCACCGTTAAGTGTGTCATCACCCAATCCACCTATCACCGTATCACTGCCAGCATTACCATTAAGGTGATCATCGCCAGCATTACCAACAAGAAGATCATTCCCTTCAAGCCCAGACAAACTATTTGCGCCGGAATCACCAATCAGTACATCATTCCCAGATGAAGAGGACGCTACGTTTGCTGTGATATAAGATGAATTCCATTCCGTATCATCACTAAATACCACCTTCTTAATAATGGAATCTGTTGCTTCACTGAAATAGTTTTTAAGAGAGACGGAATCACCAGTAGATTCAATAATAAGTTTCAAATCTTGATTGCTTCGCATCAGCTTTACGTCGGCTGGCAAAACACCATCGCTGAAAACCAATGTATCTTCATAACCAATATTGGATGACGTGAAAAAGATTTGATCGAGACCATCACCTTTACCGAACTGGTATATGTCGTTTCCAGCCTCACCACGTAAAGTATCGTTACCTACACCACCAGTTAAAGTGTCGTCGCCCGCTTCACCATGAAGAATATCGTTGCCATCCCCACCCAACAGCACATCATCGCCATCACCACCAAAAAGAACGTCATTACCAAGGCCACCGTCCAATGTATCGCCAAACTCAAAGCCCCTGAGCGTGTCAGGCAGATCCGTACCAACGAGCTTAATCCCCTTGGTGATTTCCAACAAAATCTGCGCTGAATCCCAAACATCTCCGTCAGAAAACTCAATCGATTGAATCGCTTTGCTTTCGATCACTGCACCAGTGCTGGTATTGAACATACCACTCACCGTAATGGATTCACCTGTAGTGACCATCAACAGCAAATTGCCATTGTCGCGGCGTAGCGACACTTGATCTGCTGTAATACCTTCGGCTAATTTTATTTTATTAGTGCCACCTGTTTCCGAAAGGGTATCTTGTCCATCGCCTACACGCAGGACATAGATATCATTACCTAAGCCGCCCTTGAGAACATCATTGCCTCTACCACCAATAAGAATTGAACCATCGGTATGAGCAGTAAGCGTGTCATTCAACAATCCACCAACCAGCTCTGTTCCCGAAGTGCTTGCTGTTCGGGTCACAGCTGATGCGAGATTGCTTAACAGTAGATTATTCAACGAGCTGTGGGATGTTGCACTACCTGTAGCAATAGCATCTACAGAATCGCCTTGCACTATTTGACTGATTGCGCCGTTAAGGCCGCCCTGAATATAAATGCGCCCGCCGTTCTGCTGGACGATTAAATCATTGCCCACAGAAAGCAAAGAAATACTCTCAAACCCACCATCACCAACCAGAGCAAGCGTGTTACTGCCTTCAGTATCCACAATCGTAAGAGTGGATGTTTGTTCTTTGCTGTATTGAATTGAGCTAGTCACTAACGAGGACGTTTTTGCACTTTTATTAGCCTGTGGAATAACGGCAAAATCGACAATATAAATATCATCATCGCCACCACCGGCTGCAATTTCTCCAACCGAACCCACAATAGTGTCATTACCTTTTCCTCCAGAAAATGTATCAACACCAGAACCACCATCAAGGTAGTCATTGCCATTACCGCCCTCAAGATAATCATCACCATCACCACCATAGATGATGTCATCATCAAGCGCGCCATCACGCAGACTTACGTATGAACCAATTAAAACATCATTGCCTGCACCACCTATAATGATGTCATTACCCTCATCACCAAAAATCTTGTCGTCCCCTTCTCCTCCATCCAGAATATCGTGACCAGCGCCACCAATTAAGGTATCTGCGTCGTCACCGCCCGAGAGATAATCACTGTAGATTCCTCCGGAAAGTGTGTCTTCTCCTTTATCACCATAAAGATTTGCACCTTTTACATTTGCAAACTCCGCCAGATCATGGCCCGCAGCGGGTTTAATTGGTGCAAAAAAATGAAAAAGTGGTGAATCGATACGCGGAACAATAATGCCGTTATTGACACCATAGTTATAAGTAAAGTTGTAGGAATTGTCAGCCAAACCTAAAACAAATTTTTCGCCGCTCGTTACACCAACATGCTCTTTGTAAACGTTAGAAATGTCGTTAAATACACCAGGTTGGTGTGAGTATGTATGAAGATTATTTGTGAACTCAGATTCAATTTTAAAATCCAATAACCCCCTAATGTCCGACCACACTTGGTCACGGGTGATCGCACCATGGGAATCATTTCCTGTCACATTATAGGTAGTGGTATACATGGCATAACCCGCTGTTAGCGCATCGTTATCATCACCACCATGCGCAACAGAACCTTGTGCAGATACAACAATAAAATCGTCGCCTTTGCCTCCATCAATAAAATCCTTGCCGGTTTTTTCTAATAAAGGCAACAACTGACTTCCGCCAATATAAGTCGTAAACCCACCGGAAATGACGTCATTGCCATCACCGCCCAGCAAAGTATCATTACCTTGCAAAAAACCCATAATGAGGTCATGACCTTCATTACCATTTACTGAGAGGCCTTTATATTCACCGAGGTTATAATCGGGACGATCTTGCATATAGTTCGCATAACTAATGGAGTTATCTGAACTATTGCCATTGCGGGTAATGATGCCTGTCATATCAGGCGCTTCCGCTTCGGGGGTAGACAGTTGCAGACCCAAATTACCATCAGACCAATTTTTAACGATCACACTGCCGCTGTTGGTGCGGGGACCGAGAGGCATAATCAGTAATGAGGTGGTACTGCCTTCATTTATTTTTATGATTTCAAATTGCGGATTTTTTTTATCATCGCGGTAAACAACATCAGTTCCCTCGACTTGTTCAAACTTGTTCAATGTGATTCCATTAATCACAATCGTTCCATCACCGTCGCCATCTATAACAATATCCCGGCCAAAATTACCGTCGAAAACATAAGTATCCTTTCCTTGCCCGCCTTCCAATATATCAGCACCTTCGCCACCATCCAGGATATCATCGCCGGTCACACCGAATAAATGATCACTCCCCTTACCACCCTTTAGGGTATCGTCATCATCAAGATTAACTACCGAATTATCAATCGTAGCCAAATAGGCAGATTTATGCTCACTAGAAAATTGCCATTCCGCCGGATTGTAACTAGATCCATCACCGTACAAAATATCGTTGCCATCTCCACCGGTTAATCCATTGCCGGTAGTATTTCCAATTAATACATCGTTACCATTGCCGCCAATTGCATTCTCAATAATGGTTCCATAAGCAATCGCAAGATTTTCGACAGGCACCTCTGTGCCCTTATCACTTTTACCGTATGAACTGAAATGCCCTTCACGCAAATCAATGATGGTATTGCGCTCATGATCTTGAGCTGAAATAACATCTTTGCCGCCGGTATCGTAAATTGTGTGGAGGACTTTTTCGTCTTTATTCCAGTGGTAGGGGGTATCTCCGGCCTGATAATCTTTTTTATACAGTAAACCCTGTTGATCAAATGCCAGATAATCCAATAGCATTAAAGATGTTGGCGCGTCTGTTGCAGATAGACTGGGATGCGGGTTGTATGACATCGAAGAATATTTGTAGCTGTCATATCTACCTGTCAGTCCAACTGTATGCAAATCTCTTAAGCCAAGGGCATGAGCAATTTCATGAAAAATAAGCATATTGCTAATATCGGAGTCATTATTATTCAACAAGCTATCATCAAATAATATTGCACTTTCCCGAAAGCTATCTGAAGAGTCCACGTTAGTGGATACAGTTGCCCCTAACGTACCGGCGCTTAATTTTGCCTGACTAAAACTTGAGACTCCGATAACAATATCTACACTTGAAGTGTATGAAGGTGATATCTGATAAGGTTTTATAATCCCTAGCTCTACGTACATATCTAGTTGTTGAAGAATTTTACTCTGAACTTGACTAGTATCCTTAAGTCTATTGATACCATAGTCTCCATGATCTGTCGGCAAAAAATAGCCCTGAAGTAATGGACTGTCGGTTGCCGCAGCAAAATAAATAACAACAGATCTTCCACTGGCATAATCGCCAAATGCTTCTTTGACTATCATTGATGCTGCTAAAATATCTTCCTGCATAGACATAAAAAATCCTCTTTATCTAGTTAGTTTCCATCTTGAGTAACGGACTGAATTACAATTTCATCAATAAAACCTCTCATCCTACCAATCACACAATCATTGTCGTTTGATGGACATTGGCTTGTATTTATGTAATAAGTAAGCTGCGAAAAGGTGTAAAGAGTTATCAGCATATATTTTTTGTCAGTTGTTTCTGTGAATAAAAAAATTATTTCAACATCTGATTTTTTTTCTTTTTTTCTGTACCTCCAGGCATTTCCAGGAGATGGCTTAAAATTCACCTTTACTCCTAAATGTGAAAATTCTTTATTCATTTCACCTACCCTCTCAGTCAGATACTTACTAACAACACTGAATGATTCTTTTCCGTATAGGCTATTATCCAAATTAAAATTAATGTTTTTTACGTAATGACATGGTCTGTTGTTTTTAGATGAACCACCACATAGTTCATTAGTGAAAATTTCGTTACCAAATGCCGATAAACTCAAAAAACAACTACATATTAATAAATAAATTTTCATATAAATACCCAATAATTTATAAAATAGCCTACATAGGAAAAACCATTAATTTCATTGCATTCCAGCTGACCATGAGTGTCAGGTTTTAATAATCCTTTTGCCTTCTCCAAATCATCTATAAGACTCATTATTTACCACTCCTTAAAATAAGATCAGACTCTAATTTTTTAACAATTTTTTCCAGCTCATTTTTGAACGTATTATCATAATCATCTCGCAAGACATTCATCATAAACCCATCAGTTCCGAACTCACCATTTCTATCAACAAATAGAATGCACATCATACTGTTATCACTAACAGGAATAAATTTTACATTAATGTATAGATAATTTTTAGCATACTTGGATAAGTGCCTTTGCGAATAAATTTTTATCACTTCGTAATTCAACTCAGGAATATCTTTATTTATATTTTTATATACGCTAGAAATATAATCATAAGCATAGCCACTTCCAACTGTAGCACTACCAGAAGGATGATATTTTGTAGGAGTAAGCGATACACTAATCACAACCCGTTTAATCTTGTCATTACAATAGCTATAGCTTCCTTTTTTGCTATCTTTAAATACACAAGATGTTATTCCTCTCGTAAGAGCTACTTCCTCAGGTAGGGCGTTAGCTCCTGCACATACAAACATCAAACAACCTAAAACAAAAACACTCTTAAATTTCATACTTCAACTCCTTAGTAGATTTTTTAAAAACCGTCGCGGTTGTTACAATAATACTTCGATCAAAAAGATACAGAAAATTAGAAATTTATACTGTTATCCCAAAATAGTACCCACCCACAATTTCTGCTTTGGCAAGCATACTCTTTCAAGCTCATACTGTTGCAAAATAAGCTCTCTCGCCATTCCACCTAATTGATGCCGCTCTGCTGAGTTTCTCAACAAATATGAAATCTGTTGAACAATTTCATTCACATCAAAAAAATACACCAACATACCTGTTTCATTATGCTTAATCACTTCCCGCACTGGCGCTGTATCACTCGCCACAATCGCACAACCTGCACTCATCGCTTCCAACAAACTCCAACTCAACACAAACGGGTAAGTCAGATACACATGCACGGTGGACAATTGTAATAGTTGGATAAAATCGGGATATGGCAGTTTTCCTACAAAATGGACGCGTTTTAAATCGAGCTGATCGCAAACTTCATTTAAAAAGAGTTGTTTCCAAGTTGTACCAACGGGAGGCTTACTGCCATAACTAACATCATCACCACCGACAATAATCACTCTCGCCTTTGGATTTTCTTTGAGGATTTTCGGTAAGGCACGCATAAAAATGTGGTAACCGCGCATGGGTTCCAGATTACGGTTTACGAAGGTGATGATTTCATCATTCTTCGTCAGCTCCATGCCATTCAACCGCATAGTGACGTGTGGATTGGGCTTTATGCGGTTGGTGTCTATACCATCGTGTATGACGGAAATTTTATCCTGGAAGTGTTTGGGAAATGTTGAGCGCTGATAGTGCGTAGGTGATATACCTGCATCGGCTTGTAGTAGGTGCAAATCAAAGTTAGCATTTTTAAGCCTTAAACGGCAGGCCATGTCCAATTCCGGTGTTGAAAATTCCGGATCAAAATTTACATCACCACCCACTGCTTGATAATAATATTCGCAGTAAAGTGCGAGCTTTGCGTGTGGCCATACGTCCTTCAAAAACAGGCTTTCACCCCAGCCGGGGTGCGCAATGATTAAATCCGGCGTGAAGCCTTCTTTCTTTAATTGCATAGCACCCCAAAATGCTGCTTCCGCACGAATGGTTTTGGTTTCCATATCACCCAGCCATGGGTGGATTTCTTTACTGCTTGAACGTTTGATCTTGTAGGTATGTAGCTTTACGCCAGCCGGACAGGGGCGGTTATTGGGCGTGAGTGCACGAATATCATTTTTAGGATCTGCTGCCAACGCTGGTGCCAAATGCACAAACTGGGCGGGAAAGTTTTGGTGGATAAATAATACGTTCATAGCAACA
>CAZNVR010000048.1:0-11729 GCA_964576655.1 uncultured Legionella sp.
AGCACTGATAAAGCTGACAAGACAGGCGATTATTAACCACATAAAATTGAAATAATGCATGACAAGGCGCTAGAGCCATTTGATCTAACTCACCCACATTCCAAGCACTCACCAACAAGCGACGAGAATCAGGGTTTGTTTTTATTTGGGAAACCACCTCGGTTAACTGATCAATGTTTCGTCCGTCCATAGTCGGCCAACTACGCCATTGTTTGCCATAAACAGGCCCAAGCTCACCTGCAGCATCAGCCCATTCATCCCAAATGGTCACCCCATTGTCATTTAGATAAGCAATATTGGTATCACCCTGCAAAAACCATAATAATTCATGAATAATGCTACGCATATGCAACTTTTTAGTTGTCACTAACGGAAAGGCATCCGCCAAATTAAATCGCATCTGATAACCAAATGTTGATAAAACACCCGTGCCTGTACGATCGTTTTTTTCAACGCCAAATTGTAAAACATGTTTAATAAGCTGCAGATAGGTTTGCATGTTGTATTTATTCCAACCCAAATGAGTTTAATGATACTGTAATAATGCCCCAGCGTAAAATTAAACACTCAATAAATAAGTTACATTGTTTGCAACGATACGCCAGATTTGCGTCGGGTTAACCATAAATAGAGGCCGCCTAAAAGCATAGGCAGCGATAATATCTGTCCCATCGTCAGCCAATTAAACGCAATAAATCCTAACTGTGAATCAGGCTCACGAAAGCATTCAATGGTGATACGACATAAGGCATAACCGATTAAAAACACACCGGTTACACACCCTGCAGGCCGTTTCTTTGATGAATACCACCAAACCAAGATAAATAACACAATGCCTTCCAAGCCTAACTCATACAGCTGTGAAGGGTGGCGAGGCTGATTATCAATTTGAGGAAAAACCATTCCCCATGGCACATCAGTCACATGCCCCCAAAGCTCGCCATTGATAAAATTACCTAAACGCCCAAAACCAAGCCCTAAAGGTACTAAAGGCACAACAAAATCAGTCAAACTCCAAAATGGTTTTTTAATCTTGCGTGCAAATAAAATCATCGCAAATAACACACCCAATAGGCCACCATGAAATGACATGCCTCCCTGCCAAATCTTAAATAAACTCAAGGGATTAGTGATGAATGCTTGGGTGTTATAAAACAACATATAACCAATACGACCGCCTAAAATAATTCCAATTGCTGCATAAAAAATCAAATCACTAATCTGTTCTGCGGTCCAATCCAGATGATGTTGTTTAACACGCCAATGCGCTAAAAACCAAGCCGCAGTAAATGCAAGTAAATACATAAGACCATACCAATGAACATGAATAGGTCCAACGGAAAGGGCAATTGGATTAATATCTGGGTATATAAGCAAGTTGCTACTCCAAGAATAATTTAGGATTTTTTCGCTCGAATTAAGCCGCCTAGGCCTTGCAATTCTAATGCCGATTGTAAATGCAAACGAATTTCTGTGGGATGCTCCATTTCTAACACTTCAGCCAAAATTTTTCGCGCAAGCGCCATTGAAAAATTACGAATCACCCATTTAACGCGAGGCAAACCTGATGAGTTCATACTCAACGTATCAAACCCCATCGCTAACAATAAAATAACCGCAAGTGGATCATTGGCCATTTCACCACAAATACTTACTTTAACTCCGGCAGCATGTCCACCTTCAATGACCTTAATCAACGTACGAATCATGGCCGGATGCAATGAATCATACAACGATGCAACACGTCCATTATTACGATCCACGGCCAACAAATATTGTGTTAAATCATTGCTACCAACCGATAAAAAATCCACGCGTTTAGCCAGTTCTCGTGCTTGATAAACAGCCGCAGGCACCTCAATCATAACACCTAGCTCAGGTCGTTCAATCTGACAACCTTCTTCAAGTAATTCGTCAAAGGCTTGATCAATTAAATAAATGGCTTCATCCACTTCACTTAATGTAGTAATCATCGGCAACATGATACGTAAGTTATTCAAACCTTCATTCGCACGCATCATGGCACGCACTTGCAATAAAAATACATCGGGATGATCCAAGGTGACTCGAATCCCTCGCCATCCAAGATAAGGATTTTCTTCATTCACAGGAAAATAACTAAGTACTTTATCTCCACCAATATCCAACGTTCGCATGGTTACAGAGCGAGGAGCAAACGCTTTTAGTGTTTGGCGATAAATAATATATTGCTCATCTTCCGATGGAAATCTATCTCTACTCATAAAAGGTACTTCTGAACGATATAAACCAACACCTTCCGCGCCCACGCTCATTGATAATCCAGAGTCCATGGCAAGGCCTGTGTTAACTTGCAAAGAAATTCGGTAATTATCTGTTGTTTCAGCAGGCTTATCGCGTAAAACAATTAAGCTTTGATTTAATTCATCTTCCTCATGAGCCAATTGCTTATATTCAGCAAGCAATGCTTTAGATGGAGAAACAAACACTTGCCCGTAATACCCATCAACAATCATTGCTTTGCGTGACAGTTGATCGATATTTAAACCACGAACACCCATCACTGTAGGTACACCCATGCCTCGAGCTAAAATGGCAACATGTGAGTTACTAGAACCTTTAGCTGAAATAATACCAACCAATTGTCCTTCAGGTACTTCAGCCAAGGCCGCTGCCGTAATTTCCTCACCCACAAGAATCGTACGACGTGGATAATTAATTTCATCTTGTTGTGAAGATTGTAATTCCGCTAATACACGACGGCCAATGTCTCTAAAATCACTTGCTCGCTCTCGCAAATAATCATCTTTCATGTTTTCAAACTGAGACACATGTTTTTTAATCACAACAGCCAAAGCTGATTGTGCACTGATTTTTTCTTGCCGAATTTCTTCGACCACTTCAGCGCCTAGACTATCTTTATCTAGAATATGCAAGTACACATCAAACAAGGCATGCTCATCTTCACTAACAGCGGCTTTCATTCGCCGCCCTAAGCGATGCATATTGTCTCTTGCAACTTTTAACGCGGCATAAAATAGGGCTATTTCATTATCGATGTCATCCACATGCAGTCTGGGAACAGCATCAATATCTGCTGCAGGATAAATCACAACCGCCGTACCAATTGCCACGCCAGGGGCGCTGCCAATCCCGGTTAATTCAAGTTGCATCACTTCAGAAGAGCCCGGAGATGCTGAAAGAGGCAAGGTCAGTTGCGCTAACTCACCGGTGGCTTCTGCATGAGCAATAATGCCGCCTAATTGTGCAGCAAGTGTAATTAGAAACGCTTCGCCTTCATCATCAAAACAACGATTATCTGCTTGTTGAGCGGTTAAAACACCATATAATTTACGATGCTGAATAATCGGTATACCTAAAAAACCATTTAAATGCTCTTCACCCAATAAAGCATTTTGATAAAATTCAGGGTGGGTTTGAGCATTATCGATATTAAACGGTTCTTCACGTCGACCCACCATACCAATTAAGCTCGTGTCCGTACTAATGCGCACACGAAATTCAGCCTGTTTATTCAAACCATCTGTTGCAACCAAAACATAGTGCGCATGTTTTGAATCAATAAGATAAACAGAAACCGCATCTGCATTCACCGCCTCTCGTACACGTTGTACTAGAATAACCAGTGCATCTTTTAGTTGGCCTGCAGTTGTAACTTCTTGAACAATCCGTTTTAATACTTTTAGCATCTAATGGCCATGGTTAACCCGTTTTCGTCTTAAGCTAAAAGGATGGCGTCGTCGTTTAAGACAATGTTCCAATTCTTTTAAGGCTTGCATATACACTTGTTTTTTAAAAAAGATCACTTGCTCTTGAGGTTCATGGTAGTCAATCCAACGCCAGCTATCAAATTCAGGTGAGTCATATAAATCAAGGCGAATTTTTTGCTCACTGGTAACCAATCGTAATAAATACCACTTTTGTTTTTGTCCAATGACCAACGGTTGCGTTCCATGTCGCAAATATTGTTTAGGCAGGCGATATTTAAGCCAACGTTTGGTGACACCTAATACTTCAACATCACAACGCTCAAGTCCAACTTCTTCATTTAACTCTCGATACATGGCATCAAGGGCTGTTTCACCAGCAGCAAGTCCACCCTGTGGAAACTGCCATGCATCATGTCCCTGCCGTTTACCCCAAAATACACGACCCGACTCGTTGGTTAATACAATCCCCACATTTAACCGATAACCGGCACGATCTATTACCATTTGCTACTACTTATATATAATTCGTCAATACACTGATTTTTCCACAAAAGGTACGCGATTTGCAAATTTGTAGAAAGGTTTCATTCAAAAGTGAAGGAATTAAGTTAAAAACTTGATTAAGTCTACGCAACGAGACTTACTTTAGGTATAATGCCTGGCTAGGGATTGGCTAGGTTCGGTTTTTTGTCTTAAAACAAGTGCTTTTGAGGAGTTATCTGTGTCTGCAACTGTCTGGCAGAAGTGTTTAGAGCTTTTGCAAGAAGAGTATCCCGCTCAACAATTCAATACCTGGCTTAGGCCTTTGCAATGCGAGATGGTTGATTCCACGCTTGTTTTGCTTGCGCCCAACCGATTTGTCGTTGATTGGGTCAAGAAAAATTTTTATTCACGTATCCTTGAGTTGGTGAGTCAACTGAGTGGACACGAAATAAAACAAGTCAGCATTGAAATTGGTAGCAAAGCTGCTGAGCCTGTTGTCGCCCCTAATTCGTCCAAAGCTGACGTGGTTATGTCTGCGCCTCAAATAAAAATATCAACAAAAAAAACAGCTGACCATTACAAAAACAGCTATTTAAACAAAAAATTTGTCTTTGATACCTTTGTTGAAGGAAACTCGAATCAATTGGCAAAAGCAGCTTCTTTGCAAGTTGGTGAGAGGCCAGGAGATGCGTTTAATCCTTTGTTTATTTATGGTGGTGTAGGTTTAGGCAAAACACACTTAATGCATGCCGTAGGCAACTCAATTTTAAAAAACAATCCAGAAGCCAAAGTATTGTACTTACACTCCGAACGTTTTGTCGCAGATATGGTTAAAGCGCTGCAAACCAACTCCATTAATGAATTTAAACGTTTCTATCGATCGCTAAATGCTCTACTCATCGATGATATTCAATTTTTTGCAGGAAAAGACCGTTCGCAAGAAGAGTTTTTTCATACATTTAATGCATTACTTGAAGGCCAACAACAAATTATTTTAACCAGTGACAGATACCCTAAAGAAATAGAAGGCGTTGAAGAACGCCTTAAATCTCGTTTTGGTTGGGGATTAACCGTTGCTGTTGAGCCACCCGAATTAGAAACACGTGTAGCCATTTTAATTAGCAAAGCTGAATTATCTAACGTTGATTTACCTTATGAAGTTGCCTTTTTCATTGCAAAACGTATTCGTTCTAACGTACGTGAACTTGAAGGGGCTTTACGCAGAGTTATCGCTAATGCTCATTTTACTGGTAAACCAATAACCATTGATTTTGTTAATGAGGCCTTGCGTGATCTATTGGCTCTTCAAGATCGCCTAGTCACCATAGAAAATATTCAAAAAACTGTAGCTGAATATTATAAAGTAAAAGTGGCTGATTTGTTATCAAAAAGACGCAGTCGCTCAATTGCCAGACCGCGTCAAATGGCAATGGCTTTAGCAAAAGAATTAACAAATCACAGCCTACCTGAAATTGGGGATCATTTTGGCGGCAGAGACCACACCACAGTGATTCATGCCTGTAGAAAGGTAAAAGAGCTTATTTCAGAAGGGACTGATTTCGCTGAAGATTACAAAAATCTTATGCGTACATTATCGTCTTAATATTGATTATCCTATATTGAGGTTAGCATGTTTGAATTATCGATCAGTAAACAACAATTGCTCACGCCATTGTTAACCGTGGCAGGCGCTGTAGATAAAAAACAATCGTTAACGATTTTATCAAATATTCTATTGCAACTTATCGATAATCAACTGTTGTTAACTGCCACAGATTTAGAAATTGAAATCACTTGTCGCGTACCTTGCATCACTCAAGGCCAAACGGGTTTAATCACTATCCCTGTAAAAAAAATGATCGACATTATCCGGTCACTTGAAGATGATGCCAACCCAAGCATTTCTTTTAAAGCAGGTGTGGTATCGATTAAAGAAGGGCGTAGCCAATTTAAATTAGCCACTCTTCCAGCTGATGACTATCCTGTGAGCGCTGATGAAGACAATGAGGTTGAGTTTTCCATTTCTCGTACAGCATTAATTCACCTTTTTCAGTCAACGCATTTTGCTATGTCTCAACAAGATGTACGCGCTTATTTAAATGGTCTTTTGCTTGAAATTGATCCCCAAACACTGACCGTTGTGGCTACAGATGGCCATAGAATGGCTATTTGCAAATTACCTGCTCAAATCAGCCATCAACATCATCGCTTATTGCTGCCCAAAAAAGGCGTCCAAGAGATCATAAGATTGCTTAATAACGTATCGGATGAGCTGGTTAGTATTTCTGCAGGAAAAAATCATTTTAAATTAATTACAGTACAATATACGTTTTCATCCAAGTTAATTGAAGCACGTTTTCCACCTTATTTAAGAGCTATCCCACGCGATCAGGATAAACAAGTTTTAATTGATAGAGAGCTGTTAAAAAAGGCATTATCACGTATCATTATTCTTGCTAATGAAAAATCACGTGCGGTACTTCTGCATATTCAAACGGACCAGCTCACTCTCATCGCCAACAATCAAGAACAAGAAGAAGCCATAGAATCAGTGCCAGCTGAGATACAAGGTGATGAGTTAACCATTGGAATTAATGCAAGTTATTTGCTCGATGTGCTTAATAATATAGACGAAGGGCTTGTTCGACTGTCATTATCAAACACCGATACCAGTATATTAGTGGAGTCTGTTAACGACGAAAACTATCAATATATTATTATGCCCATGAAAATATGAGTTTGGCGCAATTAAATATTCATAATGTTAGAAATATAAGCCATACGAGCCTTATGCTTCACCCTCGTTATAATGTTTTTTATGGTTCAAATGGTAGTGGCAAAACCTCTGTACTTGAAGCAATTTATTTATTAGGAACAGGGCATTCCTTCTGTTCACGAGAAATTTCATCGTTAATACGTCACGGCGAATCAGATCTAACGATTTTTGCTCGAACGAATACAAATGAATCGGTTAGCATTCAAAAGTCGTTGAGTCATCCCACACAAGTAAAAATAAATCAACAATCGTGTCAACGTAGTAGTGATTTGGCACATTTTTTACCTTCTCAAGCATTTTATCAAGATATATTTCAAATCATTGATGAAGGGCCATCCGTTCGTCGAAGCTTGTTGGATTGGGGAATGTTTCACGTGAAACATTCTTATCTTGACCTGTGGAAAGATTACCGACGGGTTATCAAACAACGAAATGCGTTGCTTCGAAAAAAAGCACCTATCACACAATTTACACCGTGGAATAAAATGCTCATTGAGCTATCTGAAGAGCTTGATAGCTTACGCGAAAATTATTTTTTTAATTGGTCTGAAGCGTTTCAAGTGTTATTAAAGCAATTAACCGATGTAAGTTGTTCAATTCAGTATTACAAAGGATGGGATAAAAAAGCCAGTGGCAAAACACTGGAGACCATATTAAATGAACAATTTGATAGCGACCTTCATGCGCAGTATACACATTCTGGTGCGCATCAAGCAGATATCCTGTTTCATGCAGATGCATTTAAAGCCAAGCAATCACTGTCACGCGGCCAACAAAAAATTATTTTAATCGCGTTGAAATTGGCTCAAGCACAATTATTAGAAAAACCCTGCGTGTATTTATTCGATGATATAGCAGCTGAGCTGGACACCGAGCATTTGCAACGTTTTCTTCAATGCTTAGAACAAATTCCAGGTCAATTTTTTCTCACAACCATTAATTCATCTCAATTAATGGACCACTTAAGCACCCATAACACCGCAACATTCGCCATTAATCAGGGATGTTTCACGTGAAACAATGTGCGCCTCTATTTAATTGAAATCTTTTTCGAGTGAACCATGGAAAAAAGCGCCATAGAAAACAACATAAAACCGCTTAAAAAGGGCATGTCATGGAATAATAGTATTCAAAAAAGCATTCAAGACATGTTTTCGGACACACTTTCACCTCAAACAATCGATTTTTTCCAATTGCTCGCTTATAAAAACATTCATGGCTTTACAGAGCTCTGTAATCAATTAAATGTCTACATCTTAAACGATGGCCTGTATTTAAAAGCATACCACATTGACATTGTGGTAGAAATATTAACAAAACAAACCCGTCTTCCTGCCGATCTCTCCACATGTTTAGCATCGGAAACCATTTGGCAAGAACCACTTAATGACGTTATTACGCAACTACAAAAAGAAAAGCTACCCTGGTTAAATACTCAAGCACAACATGATTCATATGGCCACCATACGTTATATCACGCTAAAGAAATGAACTTTCGTAGTATGAAGGCAGCACAAGAACTTGAGCTATTTACGAAACCATCGTCATTATTGTGTCCTTTAAAAGAACTTGTAGCATTTATTATAGAGTGCCATGATTATATTCAAGGAAAACCAGGTGATGCCGCATTAAACCACTATGCAACAGCCGAGCTTGCAACCGCTGCTGCCATTAAATCATGGCTTTTTTCACATGAGAAAATTTTAAACAATCTCCCTCAAGCTCTGCTTGTATGCATTGACTTCATGATTGATCACATGATTGTATTGGCAACTACATTAATTTTTAGCGAAAAAAAACCTCAGCATTTAGCGACTATTTATGCCTTGATTGAAGAGCAAGCGCTGCGTGCAAACATCCTCACGCCTGATGTATCAAATGCTCTATTGCTCAATGAAATACGCACCATGGATATTATTATAGGAACAACAGATGTATTTGCAGCCTGCATAAAAGCGATAATAAACCAAAAAATAGCGCAGCAAGAAACCCATTCATGGCCAAACTTAACGTCTTTTTTTAAATCACAACCGATTGTTTTACATGACTTTTTTAACAGTTTATTTTTTGTTCCGTATTACCTGCCTCATGAGCATCAGCAAAATCATGAAGCGTTCCTCATGAGCAATGTACCTCACTTACAAATGAGTGCTGAATTAAAAATAATAAAACCATCATCTAAAATCATATCTCATCAGCAACACATGCTCTCAGATCAAGCACATAGAATAATTACGTTTATTCAAAAAAGCCAAAAACTATACCAAGACAACGCTACAGAGTTTAAATGTTTTGTAGATCAATGGCTCAATGATTCAACACTTCAAGAGGCAGTCATCAATGTATTTTTTAACCATATAGACGCTGAAATAGCATTTATCAGTAGTCTTATTCCATTAATTTCAAACAATGAAAAGACGCTGCGGACATTAGGACATCCATATCCATTAATCGATTCGACAACAATACAAACTGATGTTAAAAATCTACAAGGACTCGCTGCATTTTTTAGACAAGCATGTAAAATTACTCAAATACAGCTCATTAAAGAATTATTACTTAATGCTGTGTTTCAAGAGGGTTTAATGTACGTATGCTCCCCTATCATACATAAAAAGCAACAAGCCATAACACCTCACCTGAATTCAAAACCTCTGTTGTATTTTATCGATTTAAATGATCAACATAACAACTCGCCATTGAATCGCTTATCTTTTTTAAATCAAGTGAATACTGTTAAAAAGCGTGAAGACTGGCGTGAATATATTCATTTAAATGATGACTATAACAGTGACTCAGATGATGACGTGTGCGTTTTAACAAGGCCATCCTAAACGGTGCTATTCAATCACATCGACTTGCTCATCAGTTCGCAACGACCGCACACAATGGAATAGCCCTGCATACAGAACGAAAGTAGACAAAAAAATAAGCTTTTATGTTAGAATGCACCATGGTTCACTTAAATCAATCCACATGCGTCTACTTAAATCATTCATATTGATGGCTCTGATGTTAAGCTCTATAGCAACTCACGCAATGCCCCCCCTTCAAACCTTGGCCGGTGAAGAGATTGATGTATCCTCTTTGTCTGGAAAATGGGTGTTTATTAATTACTGGGCCAGCTGGTGTGGGCCATGCATAGAAGAAATTGCTGAACTTAACCGCTTTTATGAGCATCATAAACAGGACAATGTTGTGGTTTTTGCTGTTAACTATGATGCAATGCCATTAAGCAAACAAAAACAACTGATGAAAAAATTTGATATTCATTATCCAGGCTTAAAGCATAGCGCATCCAAAGCCCTTCATCTCGGCGATATCAGTGTTGTCCCCGTAACCTTCGTTATTAATCCCAAAGGTGAAATAAGTACAACACTATTTGGAGGACAAACCGAAGAAAGTTTAAATGAAGCGATGCTTGAATTAAAAATACAACAACAGTTAGGATAATAAATGGGTGCCGTTCCTTTTACATAAAGAAATAGCACCTTGATGATCTCAAGCCTGCGTGTCATTGGGCATCGCTTAAATACAAAAGCAACACAAAACAACATAGCATTTAATTATTCTCAGGCAACTCAATTAAGCGAGAAGGCACGACAGTTGATATCGCATGCTTATAAACCATTTGAGTGATGGAATTTTTTAACATGATAATATGTTCATCAACCTGTCCAACTACACCATGCAATTTAATTCCATTCACAAGAAAAATAGACACAGGCACATTTTCTTTGCTTAATAGATTGAGAAAAGCATCTTCTAGCGGATGATGTTCTGACATAGCATACTCCTTGTAATTATTATAATTTGGAACAGCATATAAATTTGTTCGGCATGAATAAAAAAAACTTTAGGGTTTGTTGACAACTTTCTCGTTGTTCAAAGACTAGGGCAAAAAGACAATGTCGATACACCCTAAAAAAAGCGATTAAAACGCAAAATTAAATAATCATAAAAGTTGTCAAATATCGCAATACTCTACTATGCTTAAAACGTCATACTTAATGGAGAGACAAACAATGGACAATCAAACCAATCTAAACTCTAATACTCATAAAGCACATATTCAAGAAGCAGCCTCTGAATTATTGGATGAAAGCATTAAATATGCTCACGAATTATACGATGATGGTTTAAAACGTGTGGGTATCGCTCAAAAGGAAGCTGAAATATATAAAGATGAATTGTTAGAGCAAGTCCGTGAGCATCCACTCAAAGCCGTATTAATTGCAGGTGGTGTAGGGTTTCTATTATCAGCTTTATTAAGAAAATAATGCGATTTATTACCGAAATGGAAGGCCTTGTTACCCAGCAACTGAATGTAATCAAAACAGGGTTATCTTTAACACGCATGGAAGCCAAGCTTGCGGTGATGAGCATTTATCCTTTGATCATTACCATTTGCATGCTGATGGTGATATTAATGGGCTCATGGATATCAATCATGGGTTTGATAGGCTATGGGTTATTCCGTGCCTTTAATGACCCTCTAATGGCTTTATCCGGCGTGTTATTGATGAATGCCCTGTTGCTGGGATTTCTACTAATCTATTTGTCTTACACTTTAAAAAATATGAGTTTTATGAAAACCAGAGCCTATTTATCAAGAGGTCAAAATGAGCCCAAGAGCACGTGTAAAGAAAACAATAGCCAAGCTGGACAAGCAATTGGAGACTCAACAAAGCCTGCTTAATCAACACAGGCAGTATTTCTTAAGCTTCATACAAAACAGCAAGATAACGCTTTTAATGATG
>CAZNVR010000049.1:0-11708 GCA_964576655.1 uncultured Legionella sp.
TAGGTCGTATGCCTTCAGCGGTAGGGTATCAGCCAACATTGGCAGAAGAAATGGGGATGTTACAAGAGCGTATCACATCAACTAAAACAGGCTCTATTACATCTATTCAAGCGGTTTACGTACCTGCGGATGACTTAACCGATCCATCTCCAGCTACAACATTTGCGCATTTAGATGCTACTGTTGTATTGTCGAGACAAATTGCAGAGTTAGGTATTTACCCTGCGGTTGACCCACTAGACTCAACATCACGTCAGCTTGATCCATTAATTGTTGGACAAGAGCATTATGATATTGCGCGTCGCGTACAACAAACGTTGCAACGTTATAAAGAGTTAAAAGATATCATCGCAATTTTAGGTATGGATGAGTTATCAGAAGATGATAAACGCGTTGTAACTCGTGCTCGTAAAATTCAGCGCTTCTTGTCTCAGCCTTTCTTTGTTGCTGAAGTATTCACAGGCTCACCTGGTAAATATGTTTCGCTTAAAGACACCATCAAAGGCTTCCAAGGTATTTTAGCTGGCGAATACGATGACTTACCTGAGCAAGCGTTTTATATGGTTGGTAGCATAGACGAGGCAGTAGCCAAAGCTAAAACTTTATGAGGCAACCCGATATGGCTATAACAACGCATTTAGACATTGTCAGCGCAGAAAAAGAAATTTTTTCTGGTGTTGTTGAAATGATAGTGGCAAGTGGTGAATTAGGCGAATTAGGTATTACTCCCGGACATGCTCCATTATTAACTATACTTCGACCTGGAGAAATTCAGGTCACACTGCAAGGTGGCAAAGAAGAGTTATATTATGTTTCCGGTGGCATGTTAGAAGTACAGCCTTATTATGTCACTGTGTTAGCAGATACAGTGGTTCGAGCGGACAGCCTTGATGAAGAAGCGGCTCTTGCTGCTAAAGCACGCGCTGAAGAGGCGATTGCTAATAAAGGCAGTGACATTGATTACTCTGTTGCTACCGTTGAATTAGCCCGAGCAGTTGCGCAAATTCGTGCCATTCAAAAAGCAAGAAGAATGCTAAAATAATGATGTCTTGTTGAACCATTCAACATAAAAGCCCGTTAATAGAAATATTACCGGGCTTTTTTTATAGCCCGTATTACGCAACAGCTTTTATTGCTTGTTGTCGACTACACTGACATGCGGGTTCTGTAACGGTTGCTTGTAAATTAGTAATTGCAAAACCTCGCACCCCTGTTCCAGACGGTGCTGTCACAAAGGTCATTTTGATTTTCAATAATTGCTTTTGTTTGTAAGTTGCGTTTTTATATATCACCAAAATAGGCATGATTGCTTGCCATTGATTTGCATCACCGTTGATATTATTTACTTCCGGAGGCATTGTTGCCACAGCGCTCACTGAATAACTGTTTTTTTTAACCATTTCTGGAATATTTGATGAGTGAAGTGCTTTACTGTAATTCATCCAACCATTTGCAGTGTAATATTTAGCAATGTCTTTTTGGCGTGACATAAAGTTTTGTGAATCATAAGTATAGGTTGCAATAATCGCCTCATTAACCCATACAGCACGCTGTATATTGTCCAACTCAGCCCAGACCTGTGATGAACCACACACAAACAACCATAACATCATACGTAAATAAATCATATTTCTCCTTGTATTATAACAAATTAGTCACAAAAGCCGGTTTGGAGCGTAATTGAGTTAAAACAGGCCTTACATCAGGCATTATTCCATGCCAAATTAAAAAAGCTTCTGCTGCTTGCTCAACAAGCATACCTAATCCATCAACAGCATAACAACCTTGTTTTTTTGCCCAAGATAAAAAAGACGTTTGAGAGTAACTTAAATCATAACAAATCGTATTTGTTGTTAATATGGAAGAAGGCAATATTGAAGAGAACTCAGGGGTGGTTGCATTGATAATTAAATCAAAGGGTAGCGATGTTTGTGATAAATCCGTGCAAACAGGCACAGAAAACTCATAACAAAGTCTGGATGCTTTTTCTAAAGTACGATTACTAATAGCCAATAATGCAGGCTGTGCATCAATTAAAGGAGCAAGAATACCACGAACCGCTCCTCCTGCACCCAATATTAAAATCCTCTTGTTTTTTAAGTCGATATAATGAATAAGATCTCGTAATAAGCCAACACCATCTGTATTATCCGCATACAATTCATTTTCATCCCACCATAAAGTATTTGCCGCACCTGCTTTTAAACATCGTTTAGTTGGGTGTTGGGCTATCAAAAACGCGTGTTCTTTAACAGGGGATGTAATATTTAACCCCCTGCCCCCTTGTTTAAAAAAATTGCTAACTTGTTGTGTAAACCCAGGCATCGTGCTTTGAATTTTTTCATAAGATAATCCAAGGCCTAGAGACTCTGCAAATAATTGATGAATGATTGGAGAAAGGCTGTGTGTGACGGGATTACCCACTACAGCAAAACGCAACGCATTGTTTAACATCATTATTTAACCGGAGACGCTAATACAAATCCATGACGCTTAATATAAGCGATTAAAGGTGATAACAGCATGTCCTCACCCGCCCAAACAGTATCTGCAGATTTTTTAGGTAGGACAGAGGCAGGCCATTGGCAAACCGCTAATACATTTGCACAAGAAACCTGCTGCTCATGGCCTGGTATAGATTCAATACAACTTAAATCAAGCTTTTGATGATTTAAAACTAACGCTGACCAATGCCCTGCTTGCAAGCGACTGCTCCAACCCGCATCCGTATTAGCATCAGCGACCAAAGACGTAATCCAAAGATCTGTTTTGGATAAATTATGAATCATAACTACTGTTGATTTAAGCGTTGGTATGTTTAAAAGATCTTGTTCTACCACGAATGGCGTGCAATGTGCTGGAAATATCTCTTCGGCATGAGCATTACAGATAAATAAAATGAACGATAGTAATAGATAACGCATATTGATTCTCTTTGTGTAATTTATGTATATT
The DNA here is from genome assembly GCA_964576655.1 of uncultured Legionella sp. Classification (GTDB taxonomy): domain Bacteria; phylum Pseudomonadota; class Gammaproteobacteria; order Legionellales; family Legionellaceae; genus DDPF01. Next base: position 2,956 of record CAZNVR010000049.1, read on the forward strand.
AGCATGAAGTTAACTTTTACTCGATTTTACCCTCATCGGTAACCACATTTAAATGTTGAACATTAGGGCAATGATACGGACTCTCCTTCCGATAGGTTTTGGTGAACCCTACCATTTTGGCTGATTTTAGTAGCCGAGTAAAAGGGAGGATGAGTCCATATCATTGCCCTAACCTATTTTTTTATCTACGCGCTTTTATGCACGACATCCAGAGGATCTTAATTCGAAATTATCGCCTTATTTCACCCTGAAAGACACCATTAAGCACACTTTGTTTTTATGGTGTACAAACAGAGATTCTTGTTCTGATTTAACCCTACTGCATCGATGTGATTTAATGCAACCTGTGTTATTATTCTTAGCTCTTTGTTAAAAACATACTGTGAAGCAGCATGACTATTTTAAATCAGATTAATGATATTTTTACGTTACAACGAGATAGTATTATTCATTGGAAACAAAATGGCATCCAATTAAACCAAACTCATTTTTTTAAACTGATAGAAGAGAATCATGCGTTTAACTACCAACTCTGGCATGCTGAAGATAGAGCGCGTCGCGATGATTTAGGTGCAGAAATGGTGTATCAAGCAAAAAGAGAAATCGATCACTGCAACCAACAGCGTAACAATCGTATGGAGGCCATGGATGAATGGCTTTTTATGCAATTAAAACCAGCTCCTCACACCCAATGCCCTGTTCATTCCGAAACACCGGGTATGATGATTGATAGACTGTCTATTATGGCTCTCAAAGCCTATCATATGGAATTACAAACCACTCGTAAAAACGCAGATACAGCACACAAACAAGCATGCATGAACAAGTTATACGTCATTATAGAGCAACAACAACAACTGCTGGCGTGTTTAAAGAGTTTACTGCAAGAAGTACAAAATGGCACACGTACCTTTCGTGTGTACCATCAGTTTAAAATGTATAACGACCCAAACCTGAACCCTGAGATATACAATCACCAGTCACGGACGAATCAGAAGGTTTTCGAGGAAATTGATTCTCTAAGCTAGATAAATTATAACCAAAACTTAAATTTTGAGTCACGGTTACTGGTGACTCCGTATTCAAATTCGGTTTTACATGCGTATTTTTTACATCATCATATTGAACAAAAACAGGGGTTGATAAGGTTAAATTTATAGTTTCATTTTGACAATCATCTCGTGTTTGAGGTGAGGTTCCCCCATCACAGGATGATTGACTAAAAAAACCATGTGCATTTACACCACGAATAGGCTCGACAAATACTTCAGGTTCTGGAGCAATTGTTGTTAATTTAACCTCAGGTAACTCAGCGACGACAACCTCATTAGCAGGCGCGTCAATAACTGGCGGTTTTTTTTTATCTACAGTCTCTTCTTGTAAGTCTTTCCCAAAACGAGCGAATCGCTTTATGGCAAAAACGATTGAAAAAACACCTGCGCTCACCCAAGCAAAAGGCCACATCTCATGCGTATCATGGTAATGACCATCCGCTCCCCGCTCTTGAAATATAGCCATAAACCGTTCTATGACATTAATTCCTTTTCTGCCACCAGAACACGCACCACGTCCTATTTCTAATATTTCATCCCAAAAATCTGGATCAGATGATTTTTGGTATTCAGACGTTTTACCGGTTAGTTCCAATTCTACATCAGAAAAAAATTGAAGTGTGGATTTTTTCTTGGCTTCAAATGGTGTTTCAGTTTTTTCTTGCAAAGCATGTTTAATTAGCGCAATGGCAGGAAACAGTAACATCGCACCCAATCCTAAACTAACAAAACATACAACCAGGATAGGTAAATTAGGAACCAAAATAACCAGATTGATGGCAGCAATCAAAAACATCAAACTGGCTAACGCGCCATAAGTATCTAGAGCATTTTTAATTCCAGTCATCAGAATAAAAAGCCAGGAAAATTGCGTTTGAAAAAGAAGCTTGTTCTTAAGTAACTCAGACTTCAACCATTCTTGATTGAGCGCTTGTTTCAGTTGTTGTTGTTTCTCTTCTGCACTATTTTTATCAAGAGATAATGACTCTTTTTTTAACCATTTTTCTTGGGCCAATAATAGTTGTATTTTTTTTATCGACAAAGCTAATTTTAGCTCCAGCTGACTTGCCAATAATTCACGCTGCATATTATTTTCTTCATATATTCGCGTAACAATACAAATCAAGGCATAAAACACGGATGCGCTGGCGATAAAAATAAATAATCCTGAGGCAACAGACAATACAGCAAGATTTAAAGCGCCAAAATATAAGTAGGGAGAATCAAAAACCGCACTTGCTGCGCCAGATAAATGAGCATAAAGCCCAAAGTATGGTGCTTTTTTCTGTAATTGAATACGTCTGTCTTGCTCAAGAGCATCTTGATGCATTTCTTCAAATAGTAAGTTCCAGTCATCCAGCGTATTCAAAGAGTCATTTACAAACGCTTTGCCAAGCTGTTGACGTACACTTTTTAATTGCTCTTTATTTTGTTTTACAACAGCTCTTCTTTCGCTTCTTATTTTTCTTAACCACGTTCTGTTATAAGCCGCAGCAATACCAAGGGCCAGGCCTATTGGCGTTGCAAGCATATGATATTCTCGGCCTACGATTAAAAGATCAGTTAAAACAAATACATTACGAACAGCTGTATCTGTATTTTTCATTGCTTTCAAGCAATCTCGTGCATAGGGCCAGTAACTGGCAACAGTGCCCTGCCACGTGGCTGTTGGAGGGGCAGGGGCAAATGACTTGTCTTTTTTTATCAGTAATTTATTTGCTTTTTCGACACTTAACATTGCACGGTGGGTTTTGTCACAAGCCTTTTTCTTTAATTTTTTAACGAATTCAGTATCAACAACACCATTGGTATTTAGAGTGGTGGTTTCATTCGCGGGAGAGATATAAATTAATTCGGATTCATCCCAAACAAAACAATTTACGTGGTTGTATTTTTTAGCCTCTTCCAGGGACATGAAATAAAGCGCATAGCCATCATCTGGCGTAATGCAGCTTAGAACAGATGCGGTCATTAACACGGCTGATTGAAGTAAAATAAACGTAATGCCTAAAGGCGTAATACTCCAGTCATGCAGTAAATCAGACGAAGAAAAAGGATGGGCACGACTGCTTGCATATAAATTGACGTAATACTTAAGCTGGCTTAAAGAGGAAGCTAAGCCGTCAGCCGCTGCATCTAATGCCAAAAGGCAAGAAACATCATTAAGTTGTTTTGCGATTTTTTTTGTTTCAAGAACGGATTGTTTTACAAACCAATTGTATTGGGCACCGAATGATGACTCGGTGAACAAACTCATAAAACTTGCGCCATCTGTTTTAGCTCGTTTAACATAGGGTTTTACGGGCATCGGCTTAAGATTGACATATTATACAGAACTCGCTTTAAAATGACAAGCATGCTCTCAGTATGATCTATATTTGCATCAAAAAGTTCGCTGCTACTACAATCTATACAATATACTGTGACAGCAGATACAAATCTGCTACGATTGTCAGCATTTGCAATTATTACTGGAATTTTAATGCGGTTACTGGTACTTCTTTTTCTTTCTTGGTCACTTTTAGCGGGAAACGCTATGGCAAATAATGAAAAATCCATCTTTGGCTATATTGAAAAAGCCACGTTAATTGACAAGGATTTAACGCTATCAGCAAAGCTTGATACAGGAGCTAAATCTGCCTCTTTAAACGCAACGCATATCACTGAAATAAATATCGACGGAAAACCCTATTTAACGTTTATAGTACCAAGTAAAGAAGGAGACATTCCTTTTCAATGCTAATACATAGGTAAAGTTAACATCAAAGTTCGCTCAGGAGAGGCGCATGCCAACCCACTATTGCTCTCATCGATTAAACGTCCTGTTGTGCTCATGCGCATAAAATTAGGTAATGATGAAAAAACCATTCGAGTGAATCTTACCAATCGTAAACGTTTTATTTATCCCTTATTACTAGGGCGTGAGGCCATCATTGCTTTTAATGGAACCATTGATCCCAGTTTAAAATACACCCTTAAAAATAAACTTATTGACAGCGAACTCATGAAAAAGAGCAAACAATGAAATCAACTAAACATCATTTATATGGCTTAATTATTGCATTGTTTGTAATAGGTATAGGCGTATTTTTTTATCGTCATCTTATTCTTGATGTTCCTTTAACAGATACTGAAAATGTTAACAGCTGGATGATCGAAGCAAACCTTCGATTTGTCTCCGAAAAAAACATGCCGGTTAAAGCAAGCTTTACTATTCCGTATATGCCTCCTCATTTTGCAATCCTTGACGAATACTTTGTCGCTCAGCATTATGGTGTGACAACAAATTTAAATGGCAATAATCGTCGAGCAGTTTGGGCGTTGCGTCGTAGCAATGGACCTCAATCGCTGTATTATCGAGCTATTTTTCATGAAATGGATGGAAACGATGCCTACCTTGCAAAACCTCCTCGCCTTAAAATCATGACGCTAGAGGAAAACAAAAAAACAGCCATTGAAACGATTATAGCTCAAGCCCGTCAAGCATCTGCAGATATACAAACCTTTGCACAAAGCACGATTAAAGAACTTACAAAAAAAGATGGCAATGCCAAACTACTTGTTGGTAATGACTTTGATGATGCTCATGTCATCAATGCCGCCATTCTTGTATTAAATCAAGCTAAAATTCACGCAATGGCTGTGCATGGGATACATTTAAGTCAACAAACCAAAGCAGACTTCAAATTATTTTTAGCTGTATATAATGGACGAGAGTGGATATATATTAATCCACGTACAGGCTCAGCGGGTCTACCCAAAGATTTTTTAGCATGGCAATATGGTAGTGAACCCATGTTTGAAGTATCTGGTGGTAAAAAACCCATATTCACCCTTACCGTATCCCCGACCCCCATAAACGCACTCAGCGTAGCTAAAGCCCATGGCTTACAAACAGAATCTCAATTGTTACGTTTTTCTTTATTACAATTACCCGTTCATGTGCAACAAACGTATAAAATTTTACTCACTGTACCGATTGGTGCTTTTATTATTTTGCTCTTACGTAATTTTATAGGCCTAAAAACGTTTGGTACATTTATGCCGGTGCTAATTGCTTTGGCTTTTCGTGAAACCCATGTGATATGGGGAATAACATTATTTACGATCATTGTTTCATTTGGTCTTGCGGCGCGATTCTACCTGGATCAACTAAGGTTACTACTGGTTCCAAGGTTAGCTGCCATTTTAACCGTCGTCATTATGCTTATGATCTTTATTAGTGTAGTGAGTCAAAACTTAGGCCTTGAGGCCGGTTTATCTGTAGCTCTTTTCCCAATGGTTATTTTAACCATGACGATTGAGCGCATGTGCATTACCTGGGATGAGCGAGGCGCATCTGAGGCCATTAAATCCGGGATTGGCAGTTTAATTGCCGCAGTCATTGCCTTTGGCGCGATGAATTACCCACCTTTGCAATATTTGGTTTTTGCTTTTCCAGAGTTACTCCTAGTGTTATTGGCTATTATTTTATGGTTCGGTCAGTATAGAGGATATCGCTTATTTGAATTATTCCGTTTTGATGCGTTAGCTGGAAAATCATAATGTGGAAAATATATCATCGATTACGTAAAGGCGGCGTATTAAGTATAAATCAACGTAACAGTGATTATGTTTTACGCTATAACCAACGAAAACTGTATCCTTTGGTGGATGATAAATTAAAAACCAAACGCCTGGCATTACAAGCAGGCATCGCTGTGCCTCCATTGTATGATTTAATTGATACCGAACATCAAATAAAAAAACTAGATAAGCTGTTGGATTCTTATTCAGATTTTGTTATCAAACCCGCTCGTGGTGCCGGCGGCGATGGCATCATTGTTATCACTGACAAAGTGTTTGGCCGTTATCGACAAATCAATGGTAAATTATTAACCACTCAGGAGTTAAGTTATCATTTATCTTGCCTTCTCTCGGGAGCGTATAGTTTAGGCGGACATCCTGATTATGCGCTTATTGAACGCCGTATTGTTGTTGACCCTGTGTTTGCAGCCGTTAGTCATGAAGGTGTTCCTGATATTCGCATTATTACACTTCTAGGTTATCCCGCCATGGCAATGGTTCGATTGCCCACCCGCCTATCAGGTGGTAAAGCCAATTTACATCAAGGAGCAATTGGTGTAGGGATTGATTTAGGCACAGGCCAGACATTGGGTGGTGTATTTCACAATGACGCCATTGATTATCATCCTGATACCATGAATCCAATTGTTGATATAACCGTTCCTTACTGGGATAAAATTCTGGAAATAGCAGCCAGTTGCTATGAATTAACCGGTTTAGGTTATTTAGGTGTTGATATTGTTCTTGATAAAGACTTAGGACCCGTCATGTTAGAGCTGAATGCTCGTCCTGGTTTAAATATTCAAATTGCTAATCGTGATGGAGGACTATCTCGTTATCACAAAATTGAAGCACAAGCGGCATTGGGACGCGATCCTATCCCTTCACGCGTTGCATTTAGTCAAAGAGAGTTTACAAGAAAATAATAATTGTAGATCGATAGAATTGATTTAAAAATAGAAAGGGCCAATCAGTGTGTCGCCAATTGACCCAGTGGAATGACACATAGCAAGTCCAACCTCGCAGACTTACTATGACATAAGTTGTACATGCCTGTCAATATTTATGCGTTTCATTTGTTGTTATCAAACGTGTGTATAAGGTAGACTCTTCATATTATATATCTAACCATAAAGATCATTATGTTTTACGGAAGCACTCCTCAAGATACACGTCAATTATTTTTTTCAAGCTGGAAAAAACATAAACAAAACCAACCCTTATCCGCATTAGAACAACAAATTGCCCACGTTATCCTCGATCATCCTGAATACCACGCCTTACTTGAACAGGTTATACAACAAGAACAGTCTTATTTTCCTGAGCTAGGTCAAACCAATCCATTTCTTCATATGGGATTGCATTTGGCTATTCGTGATCAAATATCTACCAACAAACCTGAAGGGATTGCCATCATTTACCAACAATTATTAAACAAATATTCAAATCAATTAGAGGTAGAACATTTATTAATTGAACCTCTTGCTGAAAGTTTATGGCAAGCTCAACGAAATCAATCCATGATTGATGAAGATACGTATTTGAATGCTTGTCGTGCGCTCATCACTACTTGACGATTGTTTGTTTCTCTTCTATATCTTGATCTATAGGACTTGATTGGTTTAAGGAGAGAATAATGAATAAAATATTCATCACACTATTGATGTGTCTAGCAACATCAACCTATGCCTCTACTGCACCACTGGAATTAACAACGCCTCAAACAGACAAATACCAAAGCCCTGTTGACGCTGCAGAAGAACCTCAAAGCCCACAAACAACCCCCGCAGCTCCAGATACAACCACCACCCCAAACATGCCCAATCAAAATTGTAACCCTACAGATAATACTATCAACACGTCTGAACCCCCTGCTGATGTACCTTCCGATGGCGGCTCCCCACCCTCGCAAAGCATGTAGACGTTAATCAACGAAGAAAGTTGGGTAAATTGTTTTTTATCGGTTAAGATAGTGCCTTTATTGATTACGGTAAACGCATGTCATGAGCGATTCGAAACAATCTACCCATTTTGGTTTTCAATCCGTGGCTTGGGATGAAAAAGAAAAAAAAGTTGGCGCTGTTTTTCAATCTGTTGCTAAAAACTACGATTTGATGAACGATTTAATGTCCATGGGGATTCATCGGGCGTGGAAATATTTCACGATTGAAACCAGTCAAGTCAGAGCTGGACAAAAAATACTTGATTTAGCTGGTGGCAGTGGTGATTTAACACGTTTGCTATCTAAAAAAACAGGTGCCAATGGTCAGGTTATTTTAGCTGATATTAATGCTGCAATGATTGCTGTTGGACGTTCACGATTAATTGATGAGGGATTGTGCGAAAACATCAATTATGTGCAAGCTAACGCACAACATCTTCCCTTTGTTGATAATTATTTTCATTGTATTACCATGGCGTTTGGTTTACGTAATGTCACAGATAAAGACGAAGCACTGCGCTCTATGTTTCGCGTGTGTAAGCCTGGTGGCAAAGTCATGATTTTGGAGTTCTCAACCCCAAACTTACCTGGTTTAAAACCTGTCTATGACTGGTATTCATTTAATATATTGCCTAAACTTGGTCAATTATTTGCACAAGATAGCGAAAGTTATCAATACCTTGCTGAATCTATTCGCATGCATCCATCACAAGAGGTTCTAAAAGAGATGATAGAACAAGCCGGATTTGAAGACTGTCGTTATTATAATTTAAGTGGTGGTATTGTTGCCTTGCACATTGCTTATAAATATTGAGACAAACATGATTAAAAAATATTCTTTAATGATTTTACAAACAGCATTAAATCAAACACTGGCACTAGATGAATCAAGGCTTGAAAAAATAGGTGAACTCAAAGGAAAAATAATTGAAATCATTATTAGCCCTCTTAATGCCTATTTTTTTATAACGTTTTCAGAAAAAAATATTCTTTTATTAACCCATTGTAATGAAAAGCCCAATACCATTATTCATAGTAGTCCGCTTGGATTAATTCGTTTAAGCATATTACCTGCGTCAAAAGTGCGATCTTTATTTAATGATAAAATTAGAGTATCAGGTGATGTAGAATTAGGTCAGCGCGTCAAGCAATTATTTGATGAAATGGACATTGATTGGGAAGGACACATAGCG
>CAZNVR010000050.1:0-3899 GCA_964576655.1 uncultured Legionella sp.
TGCAGCAACCACTTTATCGCCAATGACAAAACAACGTATGTCTGTTCCACGTGACTCTTGAATGTATTCTTGAACTAAAATATTGGCATGCATTTCTTTAAACGCATTAATGATACTGACCGCTGATTGATGACTATCAGCAAAAATAACGCCTTTGCCTTGGGTACCCTCTAATAATTTAATCACCAATGGCGCTCCACCCACCATACGAATTAAATCTTCTGTATTATCAGGTGACTGAGCAAAACCTGTTAGAGGCATCGCGATACCTTTGCGTGCTAATAACTGCAAAGAGCGAAATTTATCACGTGAGCGGGCAATCGCAATGGATTCATTTAATGCATACATACCCATGGTTTCCATGTGACGCAACACTGCGGTACCATAAAATGTATTAGATGCACCGATTCTAGGAATAACTGCATCAAAATGCGGCAATAATTCTCCGCCTCGATAATGAACTGTCGGTGAAGATGCGGCCACATTCATATAACAAAATAAAGGATTAATAATTCGAACTTCATGTCCTGCTTCAACGCCTGCCGCAACTAAACGTTGATGTGAATATAACTTAGGGTTGGTCGCAAGTATTGCAATTTTCATTTTTTTTCCTTTAATAATCAGGCGATCAACACCATATAATCTTTAGCCAATAATTCTGCATTGTGCGGCGTTGTAAAAAAGGCAAAAAGCTCACCTTTTGGATTAAACAACATCAAACTGCCGGTATGATCAATATCATATTGTGTCTTGTCATCAGAATGTTTATTAACAACTTTAAGATATGCAATACCAAGTTCTTGTGTCATTGTTTGAATCACATCCTCAGGACCTCGAGCACCGTAAAAATGAGGGTCAAATGCTTTAACATAATGGGCCAATTTATCTAAGTTATCTCGCTCAGGATCAACAGAAATCATCACCACATGAGGCAGGTTGGTTACACCTTTTTCTTCTAATAAACGATACATTTTACCTAGTTCTGCCATCGTCGTAGGGCACATATAACCACAACTGGTAAACCCAAAAAAGAGTATAGTCCACGACCCCTTTAAACTCGCATTATTAAATGGCGTATCATCGGTACCCGTTAAGGAAAAAGGCTTGATTGAACGCGCTTCATTGAGTAATGTCCCGTGCAATTGACTCGCATCAATCGTCTTTTTTACATGCACATGTTGTGACACAAATAAACCGGCACTTAACGAAACGAGCGCTAATAAAAAAACGATGGTCACCAATAGACGCGTGCTTTTATGAGGCATTTTATCTCCTACAGATAATGATCAACTAACAAAAAGACAAATAATATCATCAGATAAATAATGGAAAACCGAAAAGTACACATTGCAATACGTGCTTCATTTGTACGATATAAGTATATAGCCCAATAAAGAAAACGTGCGCCACCTAACAGTGCACTCGTCAAATAAAACCAACCACTCATCCCTACGACAAATGGCAATACACTCACAACGATTAACAAAATAGTGTATAACAACACGTTCAATTTCGTGTAGCGAATACCATGCGTAACAGGTAACATTGGAATTTCGGCTTGTTTATAATCTTCAAAACGATAAATAGCCAACGCCCAAAAATGCGGTGGCGTCCATGTAAAAATAATTAAAACCAATAATAAAGCATGTGGATCAAGATGATTGGTCACAGCCGTCCAACCCAGCAACGGAGGAGCCGCTCCCGCCAACCCACCAATCACAATATTTTGTGGTGTCGCTCGCTTAAGATAGCCTGTATAAACGCCGGCATAGCCAATAATAGTTATAAAAGAAAGCACAGCTGTCAATGTATTTACAAAATAGCCCAATACACCTAACCCAATAACACCTAAAATAATCGCAAAATAAACAGCTTGTTGCACTGAAACACGCCCTTGTGCAACAGGTCTTTTTTTTGTGCGAGCCATTATAGCATCTATTCGTTTATCAACTAAATGATTAATTGCTGCAGCACTTCCAGCACAAAAGGCAATGCCTAATAACGTCGTAAATAATGTTGCTAAAGGCACCCAACCAGGCACGGCAAGATACATGCCAACCACCACGGTAAGCAACATCAAAGCAACCACACGTGGTTTACATAACTCTAAATAATCCCGCCATAAATAATGCAACTTTACTCCAGAACTAACCGACATGATTCATTCCTTGTTTAGTTGTGAAGTAGCGCATGCTCACGACGGTTGCTAAAAGTAAAGCGGCGAGCCCATTATGAGCTACCGCTGCAAAAAGTGGCAGGAGATACACCACATTAATAATACCTAACATCAATTGCATACCGACTAAAAACGCTAATAAAAAAGCAGCTCTGCGCAATGGTTTTAAAGTAACCCGCAACAGAATGAATGCAGATAAACCCCATAGATAAAGTGCTGTGACATATGCACCCATTCGATGAACCATTTGAATAGTCATACGAATCTCATTATCTAACAGGCCTCCTTGATAATTTGCACCGATTGATGAAAAGACATTAAATGCTTGTGCTAAATATAGTTTTGGCAACCATTGCCCATTGCATTGAGGAAAGCCAATACATGCAATACCTGCATAATTGGAACTCACCCAACCACCCAATGCAATTTGACAAAAAACAATCACGATAGCTCCTGTTATCCATGCACGACAGGAGGGTAACTGACATTGAGAGGCTTTACTCAATTGCCATCTGAAATAACAAAGGCATGAAAAAATTAAAATCCCGCCCAGTAAATGCCCCATGACGACAACAGGTAATAATTTTAACGTAACAGTCCACATTCCAAGGGCGGCCTGAAAGACAAGCAACAACACTAAAATTGCGGGAATTACTCGCGGAACAAACACACGCAAACGGTTTAATCGAAATACAAGAAAAGCAATGGCTATAATCAATAAGCCCAAGGTACCCGCTGCATAACGATGAGCCATTTCTGTCCACGCCTTCACGGTTTCAATCGGAATTAGTGGATAGTGACGTTGCGCTTGGGTCAGCTCGTTTTTAGCCATAGGCAAGACGATATGTCCATAACAACCAGGCCAATCAGGACAACCAAGCCCTGCATGAGTTAAACGCGTATATGCTCCCAACATAACAACGAACAATGCAAAGACTAACGCACACGTAGCACAAAAACGTAATAATTTAAAAAGATTCACAGTCATCACCTTTTTAACAATAATTTAATATCATGAAATACATCATCAGGGGGAGCTTGTTCAGGATAAGCCAACACAAGATAACTATCCGGATTAGCAATAAATAATTCTGATAAAGGATATGTAGCTTGTATGCGACTTGTATCTTCTAGTGATAGATGCACCACACAAACACGTTGTTTATCAAGAATGGTTTGTAACTCTGCGGGAACAACCGTCGCATTCGGTAGCAACAAACATAAATCCACATCATACAAACGACGACCCAGGGCCAAATGAATGCGTGATAATTTATCCAGCTGATCAATGCATGGCTTCTCGCATGCACCTGGATTCCATAAAATCAATTGCCATTTAGCATGTTGATTTAAATCAGACAATCGAATAGGAGGCTTTAATAACTCTCCTTTATTGGTTGCTGGTGCACTTAACCATTGTGGATGAAAATATAAAAAATATGCAGACAAGCCAGGCGCTGCAAAAACAAAAACCAGTAATAATAAAATAATATAATGACGACGCGTAGTTTTCATGATGTCTTACTAATATTGAGTACGATAAAAAGAATTAAAATGACAAAAGCAATAGCAAACCACTGTAATGCATAGCCATAATGACGTTCAGGAGGCATTGCGACCACAGCCCATTGACGAATATAACCGCCAGCCTCATGTTTTCCCAAGCGAATGATAAACGGATATACGGATTTATGCAAAAATTGACTGATAAGTTGTGTATCAA
>CAZNVR010000050.1:3909-11425 GCA_964576655.1 uncultured Legionella sp.
ATTCAACTACCGCCGTAGTGTTTGATTTTTTTTCAATTGCTGGTCCCAACAACCATGTTTTTTTAGATGGGTAATATGCCATCCCCGTTAACGTCATCTCGTTAAAAGACGTTGTCACTCGCGGAAGAGTCCGACGCGTTTTATCAGCAATCACCCACCCTCTATCAACTAAAATGACCTGACCGCTCTTCAACACAAAAGGAGAAACAATATCATAACCCAACTCATGTTGATAAAATTGATTGTCCAATAACAACATGTCTGGCAAGAAATGTCCTTGGACACGAATCGCTTGGTATTGTTTAGGTAATGCGCCAGACTCAACCCAATCAACTGGGGATTGTTGAGTCAATTCATTTACACGTTCAATCATTTGCTTTTTTTCAGCAGCTCGCTCTAATTGCCAAAATCCTAACCCAACAAATAGGGTTATAGCCAAACAAGTCAGAGCAATCATAGGCCAACGTGCAGAAAAAGAATAATTGGAGGGCATATATTTAAACATAAGTGCTTTTATATTAACTCTGACAGAAAAGAACATTTTAACGTAATTTGTGGCTGCGCGCAGTATACTATAGACTTCTTATTTTTAATGACTTAGTTAAGGTTTAGCATGTCTTTATTTGATTGTATTCATGAGGCTCCACGCGATCCTATCTTAGGATTAACCGAGTTATTTAACGCAGATAAAAATCCTACCAAAATTAATCTTGGTGTGGGTGTCTATTTTACCAATGAAGGCAAAATTCCATTATTAGAATCTGTGCAAATAGCCGAAAAACTCATGCTTGAAACACCAAAACCTCGCTCATATCTTCCTATTCAAGGTGCAGACACCTATTGTATGGGTGTGCAGCAGTTATTATTTGGCGATGATTCTAACCTAAGAGAAAAAATTGTTACCGTACAAACACTCGGAGGAACTGGTGCATTAAAAATTGGCGCTGATTTTTTAAAACGATTTTTTCCACAAACCACCGTTGCAATTAGCGACCCTAGTTGGGAAAACCATCGAGCGCTTTTTGAATCAGCAGGCTTTCCTGTATCAACCTATACTTACTATGATCCAACAACGCAACGCATCAATTTTACAGGCCTACTTGCCTCTCTTAAAGCGTTGCCGTCTCAATCAATTGTTGTTCTCCATGCATGTTGCCATAATCCCACAGGCCTTGATTTATCTCATGAACAATGGCTTGCGGTGATTGAGATTTGCAAAACACAGGCATTAATTCCTTTTTTAGATATGGCCTATCAAGGCTTTGCCAATGATGTTGAGACCGATGCTACTGTAGTAAGATTATTTGCTCAATCAGGCCTTGCATTTCTTATTGCTAATTCTTTTTCCAAATCATTTTCACTTTATGGGGAACGTGTAGGCGGCCTATCCATTATCACTAACGGCAAAGATGAAGCAACGTGCGTATTATCACAAATTAAACGTGTGATTCGAACCAATTATTCAAATCCACCAACACACGGTGGCGCTATTATATCTACCATTTTAACCCATCCTGAATTACGTGCCTTATGGGAAAAAGAATTGGGAGAAATGCGATGTAGAATTCAAACAATGCGTCATACTTTGGTTGAAAAACTAAAGCCTTTAAGTCATATCATGGATTTTTCTTTTATTAACCAACAACAAGGCATGTTTTCATATTCAGGCCTTAATAAAGAGCAAGCACAGGTATTAATGACCAAACATGGTATATATATCCTACCCACAGGACGCATTTGCATTGCGGCGTTAAATACAGAAAACATTGATCGTGTTGTTTACGCGATTGCAGATATTTTAGGTTATCATGATGCCAACTAAAATTATTCTTATCTCGGTCATGCTGATCATTTTGGCCTCGTTAATGAGCAGTCTTATTTTTCTCATTCGTGATAAAGGTGAACGTACTCGTTCTGTAAAAACCTTAACGTTACGAATTGGCTTATCGATTGCTCTTATTATTTTCTTATGTTTGGCCTTTCATTTTCACTGGATTGCACCCCATGATTTACAACAATAATATGGAGAAAAAATCATGAAACGTATTGTATTGTTATTACTCATCCTCTCAAACAATGGTTGGGCTGACACCATTGAGCGTTTTATGAATATTGCTGGCAATATTCCCCAAATGGAGATGAAGGCAGACCCCCAATCCCAAGCTTGGGCGCGATCAGCAAGAAATGTATTAGCGCTCACCAGTGAGAGTGTCGCTGAAACATTGATTTTTGCTAACGAAGCGGCAACGCGCGCTGGTAAACCTTTGTTTTGTCTTCCTGTGACGGTACAACTTAATGCTGAAGTAATGAATCATTTGATCCAACAAACATATAATGAAATATCTAGTCAAGAAAGTGATAAAAATAAAATGACCGTATCGCAAGTTGCCTTACTGGGGATGAGCAAACAATATCCTTGTCGATCACAACAAATCGAGCATGTTTCTGAATAAATGAATTAGCAGGCAACCACGATGATGGGGTCTGCTAATGTTCCTTTGATGGGCATTGATACTCTGCCGTGACATGACCATTAACATCGATTGCTTTTAGAATAACGGGAAATTGCCACAACACATGTAAATGTTTTAAGACCTCATCTGTTTCTTTACCCATAGGCACTCTATTGTGTTGTGTATAGTGCAGCGTGAGCGCGCGCGAGCCTTCAATATCTACGGAGTAAACTTGGATATCCAGCTCTAAATTGCCTAAATTATATTGACGAGACAATGCTTCTCGTATCAATTGATATCCTTCAGCATTATGAATGGCACCCACAACAAACTCAGGATGGCTATCATCATCAATCAATTGAAATAGTCGTAATTGCCGAATCAAATGCGGAGAAAGAAATTGTGCAATAAAACTTTCATCCTTAAAATTACACATTGCATAATTCAAACTTGTTATCCAATCAGTATTCACTAAATCAGGAAACCACAATTTATCTTCATCGGTAGGATGCTCACAGATACGTTTAATATCCTGCATCATGTTATAACCTAGTGTATAAGGGTTTATTCCACTAAAATAAGGGCTATTGTAAGATGGTTGCATAATTACACTGGAGTGCATTTGTAAAAATTCCAACATAAATTCATCGGTAACCAACCCCTCATCGTATAATGCATGCAATAACGTATAATGCCAAAAACACGCCCACCCTTCATTCATCACTTTAGTTTGCCCTTGCGGATAAAAATATTGTGCTATTTTTCTTACAATTCGCACAATTTCACGTTGCCAAGGTTTGAGTAAAGGCGCATTTTTTTCAATGAAATAAAGAATATTTTCTTGTGGCTCTGCAGGGAATCTTACGTTGCTATCATCCTGTCGTGAGGCTTTTCCAGCAGGTATTGTACGCCATAATTCATTCACTTCTGTTTGTAAGTAACTTTCTCTATTTTGTTGCCTAATTTTTTCTTCTTGAAGTGATAAAGGCGTTGGATGTTTATATCGATCCACACCATAGTTCATCAATGCATGGCATGCATCCAATATACTTTCAACTTCATCAATGCCATATCGTTCTTCACATTCGCTAATATAATGTTTGGCAAACACCAGATAATCAATAATTGCGTCCGCAGACGTCCACATTTTGAATAAATAATTGTTCTTAAAAAAAGAATTATGACCATAACAAGCATGTGCAATCACCAATGCTTGCATCGTCATGGTATTTTCTTCCATAAGATAGGAAATACATGGATTAGAGTTAATCACAAGCTCATACGCAAGACCCATTTCACCACGTTGATAGCTTTTTTCCACACCAACAAAATGCTTACCAAAAGACCAGTGGTTATAACCAATAGGCATGCCAACTGACGCATAAGAATCCATCATCTGTTCAGCACTAATGATTTCAATTTGATTCGGATAAGTGTCTAGCTTAAATTTTTTTGCTAAACGACCAATTTCTCGATCATAGGCTTGTATTAACTCGAAGGTCCATTCCGAACTGGTTGATATGGGCTGTTTTTTCATACGACTTTCCTTTTAAATAGCGCACGAAATACAGGATAGATATCGGAGACTTGATCAATATTTTCCATAGCAAAATTAGGATAGATCGCTTTTATTTGTTGATACACATCCCACAAGCTTTGGTGATGGCGCGGCATAATTTCAATGTAAGCAAAATACTGCAGCATAGGCACAATTTTATCACGTAATAATTCTAAACAAAAAGGTGAATCCGCGTTCCAATTATCTCCATCGGATGCCTGAGCGACATAAATATTCCAAGCACTTGGCGGATAACGCGCCTCAATGGTTTGATGTAATAATTCAAGCGCACTTGAGACCACAGTACCTCCTGTTTCACGAGAGTAAAAAAAATCTTGCTCACTCACTTCCTTAGCCGAGGTATGATGACGAATAAATACCAATTCAATTTTTTTATAATTTTTAGTTAAAAACAAATAAAGTAAAATAAAAAAACGTTTCGCGATATCTTTCTTGGGCTCATCCATAGAACCAGACACATCCATAATACAAAACATCACAGCTTGTGTTGATGGTGCTGGCAGACGGATACGATTGTTATAGCGAATATCAATCGTATCAATAAACGGAATAGATGCTATTTTCTTTTTTAAACGCCGAACATCTTCTTCTAATTGAGCAATTTGAACGAGATCGGGCACGGGTTGTTGTTGTAGAAGAGCTAATTCTTTTTCAAGGGCTTTTAATCGACGCTTATGTGGCGAGGCTAATGCGACACGTCGACCTGTTGCTTGACGCATGGAGCGCAATATATTGATGTTGGTCGGAACACCACTTGTCGTCACCCCAGCTCGTACAGTCTTATAAGTTGTAACTCGGGCAAGTTCTTTTTTAATCAAATCAGGCAATTCCAAATCTTCAAAATACAGCTCAAGAAATTCTTCACGAGATAACTCAAAAACAAACGCGTCTTCTCCTTCCCCGCTGTTACTGGATTGCGGGCCGCCACCACCAGCCCCCTGTCCATCAACCGGTCGTTGAATTTTATCGCCGCTTAAAAACTCATCATTTCCAGGCAATACTCGCTCAACACGCCCACCATGTCCTCTATTAAAACAAGGCTCTGAAAGCTCTTTTGCAGGAATAGAAATGTGCTCGCCTTTATCAATGTCTGTAATACTGCGCTTTCCAATGGCATCCGATACCGCGCGTTTAATTTGATTTTTATACCGACGCAAAAAACGCTGTCGATTCACGGTGCTTTTTTTGGACGCATTCTGTCGTCTATCAATAAATTGAGTCATAAAGGTCATCCACTTACTGTGACTTGCGAACACGCAAGTACCATTCACAGAGTAATCTGACTTGTTTGGCGGTGTAGCCTTTGTCCATCATACGAGAAATAAACTCTTCATGCTTTTTCTTATCATCTTCCGACGATTTCGCATTAAAAGAAATAACCGGCAATAAATCTTCTGTATTGCTAAACATTTTCTTTTCAATAACAGTTTTTAATTTTTCATAACTATTCCATTTTGGATTATTGCCCTGATTATTAGCACGCGCTCGCAAAACAAAATTAACCACTTCGTTACGAAAATCTTTGGGATTAGAAATCCCCGCTGGTTTTTCAATTTTTTCCAAATCAAGATTAAGTGATTGACGATCAAAAATTTCACCCGTGTCAGGATCGCGATAATCTTGATCTTGAATCCAAAAATCAGCATACGTGATGTAGCGGTCAAAAATATTTTGTCCATATTCAGAATAAGACTCCAAATAAGCCGTTTGAATTTCTTTGCCAATAAATTCAACATATTTAGGCGACAAAAATTCTTTAATAAACGATAGATATTTTTCATGGACATCTTGAGGAAATTGCTCTTGTTCAATCTGGCGCTCTAAAACATAAAGCAGATGCACAGGATTTGCAGCTATTTCTGTTTGGTCAAAATTAAACACTTTTGAAAGAATTTTAAAAGCAAAACGGGTAGAAATACCACTCATGCCCTCATCAACACCAGCAAAATCACGGTATTCTTGATATGATTTTGCCTTAGGATCAGTATCTTTAAGGCTTTCTCCGTTATAGACGCGCAACTTTGAGAAAACACTTGAGTTTTGAGGTTCTTTTAAACGAGTGAGCACAGAAAATTGCGCTAACATGTCCAGAGTACCTGGTGCACAAGCGGCCTTATCAAGAGAACTATTTTCAATGAGCTTTTGATAAATTTTAAGCTCTTCTGAGACTCTCAAACAATAAGGTACTTTAACGATATTGATTCTATCGATAAATGCTTCATTGTTTTTATTATTGCGAAAAGCCTGCCATTCAGACTCATTAGAATGAGCAAGTATGATGCCTTCAAAAGGAATCGATGACAGCCCTTCTGTTGCGTTATAATTTCCCTCTTGTGTCGCTGTTAATAAAGGATGCAGCACTTTGATGGGCGCTTTAAACATTTCCACAAATTCAAGTAATCCTCGATTCGCGCGACAAAGTCCCCCGGAATAACTATACGCATCCGGATCATCTTGAGAAAACTCTTCTAGTTTTCGAATATCAACTTTGCCAACTAATGAAGAAATATCTTGATTGTTGTCATCACCAGGCTCTGTTTTAGCAATCGCTATTTGTTTTAAACGCGACGGGTGTATCTTAACCACTCGAAATTGATTGATATCACCATTAAATTCTTGTAACCGTTTTACAGCCCAAGGCGATAAAACATAACGCAAACATCGAGCCGGAATGCCAAATCGCTCTTGCAGTAATGCCGCATCTTCTTCCGGATTAAACAAAGACAAGGGTGAATCATAAACCGGCGAGCCTTTAATGGCATAAATAGGAAATTTTTGCATGAGATCTTTTAATTTCTCAGCCAAAGAAGATTTACCACCACCCACAGGCCCTAGTAAATATAACACTTGTTTGGTTTCTTCTAACCCTTGTGCGGCATGCTTTAAAAAACCAACCAACTGTTCAATGGCCTCTTCCATGCCATAAAAATCATTAAACACATCATAATGTTGAATAACTTTATTAGAAAAAATACGTGATAAAACAGGATCATGACGTGTATCAATTGACGTAGGCTCACCAATAGCCATTAATAAACGTTGAGCAGGATTTGCATAAGCCGTAGGATCTGTTCGACAAAGTTCTAAATAATCTGTCAAACTCATTTCCTCTTCTTTATTCGCTACATAACGGCGGGCATAATTATCCAAAAAATCTTGTGCACTCATGATGCGTCCTTGTTCATTTTTGCATTTCGTGGGAAAACAGAGAAACTTGATGTTAAGATTCAGTATAGAACGAAAATTTAGTTTTTTAAACCTGACTCAATTAAGTATGTAGGATAAACACTTGTGAGCAGTTAAACCATTCATTTGGAGTTATGATCATGTCAGATACCACCGTTTACTTAAAAGATTATCAGCCACCTACATTCTCAGTCCTTACAGTTAATTTAAATTTTGATCTGTATAACGATCATGTGCTAGTAACAAATACCATGCATTTAAAACGCGAACATCCTGGCGCTTTGTGTTTGTTTGGTGA
>CAZNVR010000051.1:0-11356 GCA_964576655.1 uncultured Legionella sp.
AATTTAATAACCCTGACATGAGCGTGGCTTGCTGTGCTTCGTTTAAACAATTAAAAATAATTCTTAAATGCGCTGGATTGTTTTCATTGGCATGAACCAGTTTAATTAAGTCCGCTTCCTCTAAACAAGAAACGTTCAAAATTAACTTTAATGCCTGCTCATATTGTTCTTTGCTATAAAGTTTACTGATTTTTACGGTCTTACTGATCTGTTCAAACTCGTTACTAAATGAAGCATTTCGATTAGGAAACTGATTCATGCGATAGACATCTGTAAGTAGCTGATTCAGGTTGCTGTTAAAATAATACAACTCCATTTCAGGCATCATTTTTTTTATCAAATCAATTCGTTGATCATTATTATAATTCGGCAATATTCTGCCTAGTTGATAAAGATTAGGCGTCATCAACAAAAAAGAAAATCGCTCCATATCTGAGTCGGCTAAAAGGCTATCAAGAAACGTGTCTAATAAGTCATGGCGTTGTTGCAATACATGAAATGCTTCCCTTAAAAAAAACAGCGTATCTTCAGGCTCTTGCTCTAATTCAAGTTCAGATAAATAGCGTTTTAAAATTAAAAAATCAGCATGAAGGGTTGATGGTGAGATGTTTTGTATAATAGAAGAACAATTGTTTTTTAATTCATTAATTTTAATACTATCTCGTACTTTGTGCAGTTTAGGACGCCAGTTTAATATAAGTTCACTCAACAACTCATCCCGAGCATCATTAATTTTTTGTATTTTTAAATTTCCTTCTGGAGAATGGTCACCTGTTCTATCCGGGTGATATTCTCGCGCAAGCTTACGGTATTGTTGAGTAACACATCTTTTTTGTTCCGCTGTTAAAGAGGTTATTAATAAAGGGGTGTTACCAAAAAATTCCATGGCATCAATTTGTAAAATATCTAGATAATTTAATGCCTCTTCTATTTTTGTAATCATAATCACCTTTACTGTTTATTTAATTAAATACTGCCTTATATATTAACATATAATATCACATTTGAACATAAAAAATATCTCTGTAGATGCATAGGGACATTTCCTGTAAGGTGCACTTAATAGCACTACTTCAGCCTCTTCATCTTTTATGTAAAGCATTTAGGTGCTAAAACATTTTATGTTATAGTTATATCCAATTTTTTAATTCAGATTACCATTGAATATCAATATGACTGATAAAATCCATGAGCATGGATTTTTTATACTAGATAACTGGCTTAGTGACGTAAATTACCAACATTTACTAACCACACTTGAACATAGTTATCAAACCGGCGTTTTTAAACCCGCTAAAATCGGACAACATGCCGATGCGAATAATGCGCCAAACATTAGAAACGATCAAATTCATTGGTTAGATGAAGACTCATCAAATCCTGGTATTAAGGCTTATTTCAAAGAAATAAATCAGATTGCACGCACATTGAATCAAACGTTATTTTTAGGACTAAGCACAATAGAAGCTCATTTTTCGGCTTATCAACCCGGAAGTTTTTACAAAAAACATATTGATCAATTTTCCAAGACCATGGATAGACGCATTTCATGCGTTTATTATTTAAACAAAGATTGGCAACCAGAACATGGTGGTGAATTGATGCTCTATCAACAAGCGCATCAACCTCCTTTACGCATTGAACCTCATGGGAATCGTTTAATTTGCTTCAATAGCGATTTACCTCATGAGGTAAGCACAACATTTCATATGCGTTATAGCATTGCCGGTTGGCTAAAAGTTCGCCCATTGGGGGCATCAGGATAATTAATATAGTAACGCATCAGCGGCACTAACATAGTCATGATTTAAATCCCGAGCCACAGCCTCATATGTAATCATTCCTTTGTGAACGTTTAAACCATTCAACAAATGTGGATCACTTAATAAAGCAGGTTTGATCCCTTGAGTAACTAAACTTAAAACAAAAGGAAGCGTTGCGTTGTTCAATGCAAATGTAGAGGTTTTAGGCACGCCTCCTGGCATATTGGCAACACAGTAATGCACAATACCTTCTTCAATGTAAGTAGGATGTTGATGAGTAGTGGGTCTACTTGTTTCAAAACATCCACCTTGATCAATGGCAACATCCACGACCACTCGTCCTGGATGCATAGCCTTTAACATCGCTCTGGTTACTAATTTAGGCGCAGCAGCACCATGCACTAAAACAGCCCCTATCACTAAATCTGCCGCAATAACAAAATCTTCCAGTGCGCCACTGGTTGCATAAATGGTATTTAAACGCGAGCCAAATTGAAGATCAAGCTCTCGTAACCTTGATAATGATTTATCTAAAACCGTCACTCGCGCTTCCATGCCCATGGCAACACGAGCAGCATTCGTACCCACCACTCCACCACCTATGATCACAACGTTCGCAGGAGCAACACCGGGAACACCTCCTAATAACATCCCACATCCACCTTGCGACATTTCAAGACAATGAGCACCGGCTTGAATTGACATGCGACCTGCAACTTCTGACATGGGTGTTAATAAAGGTAAACCGCCTCCTTGTTGAGTCACCGTTTCATAAGCAATAGCTGTAACCCCTGACTCTTTTAATAACTGGGTTTGAATGGGATCAGGAGCTAGATGCAAATAGGTAAATATTGTTTGTCCTTCACGTAGTTGTTTACACTCTACCGGTTGAGGCTCTTTTACTTTAACAATTAATTCCGCACGCTGGTATATTTCACTTGCAGAATCAACCACCACAGCCCCTGCGGCAACGTATTCAGAATCCACAATACCTATACCTAATCCTGCGTTTTTTTCAACAAGCACGCTACCACCTGCACGTACTACGTCTCGCACACTGCCAGGAACAAGCCCGACTCGACTTTCTTGAGGTTTTATTTCTTTAGGGACGCCAACAATCATTCGCTCTTACTCCTTAATTGCTCAATCAATTGCGGTACTAGTTCAAACAAATCACCAACCAACCCATATGTTGCAATTTGAAAAATAGGTGCATCGGGATCTTTGTTTATAGCAACAATAACTTTTGAATCTTTAATCCCTGCCAAGTGTTGTATTGCTCCTGAGATCCCTATTGCAATATACAACTGTGGGGCAACAATTTTACCTGTTTGACCCACTTGGCAATCATTAGCAACAAATCCTGCATCAACAGCCGCTCTTGAGGCACCAATTCCAGCACCTAATACATCAGCTAACGCTTCAATTAACTTAAATTTTTCAATGCTTTGTAATCCCCTGCCACCCGAAACAATAATATCAGCATTGTTTAAATCAGGACGTATCGATGCACTTAATTGATGCCCCACAAAATGCGTACGCTCCCATGGGTATACGGCATCGATGGCCTCAATAGAGCAAGGTTCTTGGGTCAAAACGACAGGATCAAATACAGTAGTACGAATACTTAATACTTTTATATGATCTAGTATTTTTACTGTTTCTATGGCATTTCCTGCATAAATGGGATGTTGAAATGTTGATTCATCAATAATCGATATCACATCAGATACCTGAGCTGTATCTAATAATGCTGCAATTCGCGGCAGTACATTTTTTCCTTGTACGGTTGATGCCGTTAGAATGGCATTAAAGGATGGTGCAAGCGAGGCGACTAATTGACTGACGTTTTCAGGTAAAAAATGCGCATAACATGCATTATCAACTAACCATACTGCATCAACGTGAGCTATTGTTGCAGCCTGTTTAGCAACAGATTGGCATTGATGCCCTACAATCAGTAAAACAGGTTTTAGGTTCATTAACAAAGTTGCAGCAAGAACATTTCGCGTGGAAGGCTGCATGCTTTGATTATCATGTTCTACAAGAATTAACGCGCGCATAATCACTCCATGAATTAAAGCACTCTGGCTTCGTGATATAATTTATCAACCAGTTCTTGCACCGATTGAACTCGTACCCCCCCCGCACGCACACCAGGTGATGTCACGCTTATGATTTGAGTATGCTGTTTTAAATTTAACTGCAACGCCGCCAAGTCTAAAATATCCATCGGCTTACGTTTGGCTTTCATGATATTTGGCAAGCTTGCATAACGAGGTTCATTCAAGCGTAAATCAGTACTGACAATTGCTGGTAATTGCACACAAAGGGTTTCAGAACCACTATCAATCTCACGCGTCACGTGCAATTGGTTATCGATAATTGAGAGGTTTGATGCATACGTTGCCTGAGGCCAATTTAATAAAGCAGCAAGCATTTGAGGCGTTTGATTATTATCACCATCAATGGATTGTTTACCCATTAACACCAAGTCAGGTTGTTCATCGTCAACTATTTTTTGTAAAATTTTAGCAATATTAAGACTACAAAAGGCCTGATCAGCACGTACAAAGATAGCCCTATCAGCACCCAATGCCAAACCATGACGCAGTGTTTCTTGAACTGGATCTGAGCCAATACTAACGAGTACAACTTCAGATACATCATGAATGTCACGTAAACGCAATGCCTCTTCAACCGCAATTTCATCAAATGGATTCATGGACATTTTGATATTTTGAAGATCAACACCTGATTGATCCGGTTTCACGCGAATTTTCACATAGGCATCGACAACTCGCTTTACTGCGACCAATATTTTCATCATCCCTCACTAGAGCAATTGGTTAAAAGATTTTGTCTTCCAAAGACATCACATCAACATAAAGCAAGCATCCTGCGGACAAAGCCGCAGGTTTTTCATTGATAAGCAGGTTATCATTAACTAGCAACTTTCCAGGAACCATCCGGTTGACGGCACGCTTTTCCATAAATTTGCTCTCTCTTGCCACCGATTGTTGCATGCGTTACGTATTCATGGCAAGGTTGTTCATTATTGTAATACGTACGCGTAGGTTGTACGCTAAATTGATTACCATTATCAGGATTTGTCCAATTAACGGATCGACCAACAGGCGCTGTTTCTAACGCGCGTTGCATTTCCATTTTATCTTGACGATCCATGTATTGGCCTATTTTCCCACCTAAAAACGCACCCAACAACGCTCCACCTGCAGCAGCGGCGACTTTACCAGCCCCCCCACCAAATTGACTACCTAATAAACCGCCTACAACACCACCGGTTACAGTCCCCACGCCTTCGTTGGTGACTTGTGCACAACCGCTTAGAAAAATTGAAGCAGACAATGACGCTATGACTATTTTCTTCATGTTTTCACCTGTTAATATATAAGTTAACTTACTCTAACCCTTTGTGTCACTTGACACAGCAATTCATAAGGAATCGTTCCCGCTGATGTTGCAACTTCCTCCACAGGAACATGCTGTCCCCACAATTCAACTTGAGCACCCACTTTAACATCAGGAGTATCGGTTAAATCTATCGTTAACATATCCATCGATACACGACCGACCACAGGTACATAATGTCCATTTAACCAAACACATGTATCAGGTGCAATATGTCTGGGATAACCATCACCATAACCCGCAGCCACAATACCAATCCTTGAGTTACGTTGACATATCCATCGACCTGAATATCCTATGGCGGCCCCATTTGGATAATGATGGATAACGGTTATTTGTGATTGAAAATGCATCACTGGTTTTAAACCTAAATCAACCCCTGTTTGATGTGAAAAAGGTGAAACACCATATAACATGATGCCAGGACGAACCACATCCGCCACCATATCAGGCCATGCAATAATGGCAGCTGAGTTAGCCAGGCTTCGTTTAATATTAGCACCAAAATCAGGTAAATCATTAAACGCGCTTAATTGCCGAGCATTGTTGGGATGATTGGGCTCATCAGCACAAGCAAAATGAGTCATTAGTCCTATTTCAGCATCAATCCAGGGGCATGTTTGTAATAATTGCATCACATGCATCACTTCATGGGGTGCGAAACCTAAACGATGCATACCTGTATCGACTTTAACCCATACTTTAATTTTTTTAGGTAAAGGACTGGCTACTATCCATTCTAACTGACTCATTTGATGGATAACGCATTGTAAATTGTATTGCAAAAATTGAGGCAGCTCATCCGGACTAAACAGTCCTTGCATTAAAATGCACTCGCTTATGATACCCAATGCACGTAAGGTTAGAGCTTCCTCCATACAAGCAACACCAAAGGCATCCACATGCCCATCCAATGCTTTGCAGACAACAGGCAAGCCGCAACCATACGCATTGGCTTTCACCATAGCAATGATTTTACGCTGCGGCGCAAACTCTTTAACACGCTGCACATTGTGTAACAAGGCTTGTGTATCAATATAGATACGAGTAGGTCTTGACATGTTATTCGTCATTTCCTTGATAGCCATTAAACGCTAAATCTTCAAATCGGGTATATTTACCCAAGAAGGCAACACGCACACGACCAATAGGGCCATTACGTTGTTTTGCGATAATAATTTCAGCACATCCCTTATCAGGGCTGTCTTCGTTATAGACCTCATCTCGATAAATAAAACAAATTAAATCAGCATCCTGCTCAATCGCACCAGATTCACGTAGGTCAGACATCACAGGACGCTTATCTTGTCGTTGCTCAAGGCTTCGATTAAGCTGTGACAATGCAATCACTGGCACTGATAATTCTTTGGCTAATGATTTTAAACTGCGCGAAATTTCAGAAATTTCCGCTGTTCTATTTTCAGCTTTAAACCCTGAAACTCGCATTAACTGTAAATAATCCACGACAATTAGCCCTAATTGTCCATGCTCTTTCATCACACGACGCGCTCGCGCTCGCATTTCAACAGGACTTAATGCAGGTGAATCATCAATAAATAAAGGTGCCTCAGACAACATGTGAACAGCCGATGTCACACGAGGCCAATCATCGTCTTCTAATTTACCAGTACGAATACGATGCTGATCAATACGACCTAAAGATGACATCATACGCATTGCTAATGAGTCTGCAGGCATTTCCATTGAAAACACCAGCACAGGTTTGGTTGATTGAATCGCCACATGTTCTGCAATATTCATAACCAATGTGGTTTTACCCATAGAAGGACGACCGGCCACAATAATTAAATCGGAAGGCTGCAAACCTGAGGTCAGCTCATCTAAATCGGTCAACCCAGTAGGCAAGCCGGTAATTGCATCACCACTATGATAGAGAGCGTCAATTTTCTCAACTGCTCGCACTAGAATGGATTTAATAATCTCAGGCCCACCATCGCCTGCTGTTTGTTCAGCAATGGCAAAGACTTTACGTTCCGCAAAATCCAATAACTCAGGTACTTCACGCGCACCAGGGTTATACGCTGAATCAGCAATAGCACTGGCTACAGAAATAAGTTGTCGTTGTACTGATTTTTCTCGAACAATATCAGCATAAGCAGACACGTTCGCGACACTTGGAGTATTATTAGCCAATTCAAATAAATACGCTTCACCACCTGCATCATCCAGCTCTTGGTTGGATTTTAGCGTATCAAGCAAGGTTACCACATCAAACGGCTGATTTTTACCGGCCAGATTTAAAATCGCTCTAAATAAAATTCGATGTTCAGTACGATAAAAATCGGCTTCACATAGCTTGGTGCCCACTTTATCCCAAACTTGATTATCCAGTAATAAACCACCAATAATAGATTGTTCTGCTTCCGCGGAATGGGGTGGCCGCTTAAGCGGGTCAGCCGTTGTAGTTTTCTGAGATAAAGATTCAGTCATTAATATCATTCTAGGCGAAAAAGTAACATGTATTATAATCCTCTATACTTAAAAAGTAACCTAGAATTACTAGAGTCTGTTGACAATTCATCTTCCGAAGCCCTACGTCCCGCGACTTGTTCGCGGGATCCAAAGATATTGCGTAATGCAAAGGCCTATCGCACGAAAATAGACCGAGCTGGCTTAGCTCAAGATCGCAACGACGAAATTTCAAATTCAAGGCAATAGCAAAAATCAATTGATCACAGGTTAATGATTTGCAATGTTGTTGTGATATACTACGATTTGTTTAACCACAAATAATGGCGATTTTATGCAACAGAACATGCAGCATGACAGCATTGTTTTTCAGTTAGCGACACACTATCTGCCTAAAGTCGCATTGAGATTAGAGCGTTTATTTTTGGCTATTCGGCAAGCTTGTGAAGAAACACATCCTATTATTCATCATTATGCCTTAAAAAATATTATCGAAATCATCAAATTAATAGAAAAGCCTGAATTAAAAAGCCGTTTTATCAAAGAATTAATGCGTGTTGAGCACGCGCTTAATAAATCTCAAGCAGGATTATCTAATTCAGCATATGCCAGTTTGTTTGTGCAGGTTCAAGTCTTAAGCCATATTTCAGGACGCTTTGGTGAAGGCATTCATCAAGACTCTTTTCTACAAGCCATACGATTAACACAATCCGCGCATAACAGCGATTATGAGTTAGACTCCCCACAACTATTGTTGTGGATGGAACACGAACCACAAGACAGACAACATGATTTAACCAACTGGCTCAGACATTTAAGAACATTAAATGATACAGTAAGTGTCTATTTATCTCTTCTTCGTAAAACCGCAACGTTTGAATCGATTCATTTATTAAATGGATTTTATCAACGCTCACTGCCTTCGCAGTTATCTTGCCAATTGATTTTATTAAAAATGGATACGCATTGCGGGTTTGTTCCTAAAATGCAATTAGGCCACCATGGATTAAGCTTGCGCTTATGTGACGCAACATCCATGAGAGAAGTACAGCATGCGGACACCGCAGTTGAACTCGCTATTTGTCAGTTATAACTCGTGCTCTTAATATCATTACCTACCCTACAATAATGCCGTATTAAGTAGCGCTAAAATCTGTTGGTTGGCTTCTGGAAATTCAAATTGATGCAAGCTCTGTCGCTCCACCCAGCGTAAATTAATTTGCGCTTCACGTGGATACGCATGCCCTTGAAACGCTGTGACGCAATAAACCAATAACGTCACTGCATGCTGCACATAAGTATGGCTAATTTCACCTAGAAAATCAGCATGCTCTATCTCTAAATTCACTTCTTCTTTGATTTCACGAATTAATGCAGTGAGACCTGTTTCACCCGCCTCAAGCTTGCCTCCAGGAAACTCCCAGAGGCCACCTTGTGACACATGCAATGGCCTTTGCGTGATAAGAATACGTTGTTGGCTATCCATAATCACAGCAACAGCGACTTTCATGTCAAACTACCATGACAGGTTTTATATTTTTTACCCGAACCACAATAACACGGATCATTCCGGCCAACTTTTCGTTCATCGCGTATAAAAGTCGTTGTCACATGCTCATTGTAATCCTCTTCCATAACTTGTTGTTCATGAATAAATTCCATGGCATTGACTTGTTCTAACCGACGTTGTTCTTCAACTGCATTCACATCGTCTTGGGTGGATATTTCAACAGAAGACAATAATTTAACAATGTCATATTTTAAATGATCAAGCATCGATGAAAACAAGTTAAATGCTTCGCGTTTAAATTCTTGTTTAGGATCTTTTTGAGCATAACCGCGTAGATGAATCCCTTGACGAAGATGATCCATGGCAGCTAAATGTTCACGCCAATGATTATCCATATTTTGTAAAATCACTGATTTTTCAAATTGAGCAAATACATCGCGTTCAATGCCCTGTGCTTTAGCTTGATATGCCGCACTATATAACGCAATGATTTTTTCTTTAATTTGTTCAGGTTGAATTGCTAAATCTTCATCCAGCCATTGTTGAATATTCATTTTAAGCTTAAAGTCATCGGCCAATACTTGCGTTAAGCCTGGAATATCCCACTGATTTTCTAAACTTTGTGGTGGAATATACCCATCAACCAACGAGCCTAAAACTTCATCTCGCATGGCTTCAACAGGTTCTTGCGGATCAGCCATAACCATGATTGCTGCGCGTTGTGTGTAAATTACTTTACGTTGCTCATTGGCCACGTTGTCATAGCCTAATAATTGTTTACGCACATCAAAATGATGTCCTTCCAATTTACGCTGAGCATTTTCAATGGCTTTGGTCACCAGGTTATGCTCAATCGGTTCGCCGGGTTTCATGCCCAAACGACGCATCATAGAAGCAACCCGCTCGGACGCAAAAATACGCATTAAATTGTCTTCTAATGACAAATAAAAACGTGTGCTCCCTGAATCGCCCTGTCGACCTGCACGTCCACGCAGCTGATTATCAATACGCCGAGATTCATGTCGTTCAGAACCAATAATACGTAACCCACCGGCTTCTAGCACTTCATCATGACGTAGCGCCCAATTGTCTTTAACTCGTTTTTTGTCTTCATCACTTGCATCCGCAGGCAACGCTTGCAAATCAACCGTAACACTTCCACCCAAGACAATATCTGTTCCACGTCCAGCCATATTCGTAGCAATAGTCACAGCACCTGGGCGTCCGGCCTCTGCAATAATTTGTGCTTCAGTTTCATGAAATTTGGCATTTAATACTTGATGCTTAATATTAACCTTTTTTAATAAATCACTTAATAACTCTGATGCTTCAATGGATGCCGTTCCAACCAATACAGGTTGTTTACGCGCAACACAATCACGCACATCGTTAATGATTGCTTCGTATTTATCTTGTTGGGTTAAATAAATTAAATCTGCTTCATCTCGACGACGTGTGGGTTTATTTGTTGGAATCACTACCACTTCAAGATTATAGATCTCCTGAAATTCATACGCTTCTGTATCAGCAGTACCTGTCGTGCCAGATAATTTATTGTATTGGCGAAAGAAATTTTGAAACGTAATAGAAGCTAATGTTTGATTTTCATTTTGAATCGCAACCCCTTCTTTGGCTTCTGTTGCTTGATGCAAGCCTTCTGACCAACGACGCCCGGGCATGGTGCGTCCCGTATGTTCATCAACGATCACTACCTGATTATTCTGTACAATATAATCCACATCTCGATGGTACATTACATTGGCTTTCAGTGCGGCATTAACATGATGCATTAACATGATGTTGCTGGCATGATATAAGCTTTCACCCGGATCAAGCATGTTTTCATTGATAAGCAGCTCTTCAATGTGTTGATGACCCGCTTCTGTTAAATGTGCCTGTTTTTGTTTTTCATCAATCGTATAATCGCCATTATCTCCCTCTTCTTCTTGCTTCACTAAATGAGGAATCAGTTTATTAACTTTGATGTATAATTCAGAACTATCTTCTGCTGCACCAGAAATAATTAAAGGGGTACGGGCTTCATCAATTAAAATAGAGTCACACTCATCGATAATTGCAAAATTTAATGGACGTTGCACATAATCTTCGTAGCGAAACTTCATATTATCACGCAGATAATCAAATCCAAGTTCATTATTTGTTGCATATAAAATATCTGCTTTATACGCTTCTTTACGTTCTGCGTCGTGCATGTGATTTG
>CAZNVR010000052.1:0-1392 GCA_964576655.1 uncultured Legionella sp.
GGCGGTTGAAGAAACCTCCATTATTGCCGCACTGTCTAAAACAGCACGTTGGATTCGTTTACATGGTGAATTAACTACCTCTGTGTCAGGTGATTGCATTATTGGTCAAATTCAACTTGCAAAACTGAATGATTTTGCAAAATTTTCTAAAATTTTTCATGAAAACAAGCACTTTTTAATCGAAAAAGCCAATGAAGATGTAGCCGCTAGTATGGTACGACGTGGTGGTGGAGTACATGATATGCAGCTTCATCGATTGCCTCGCGCTGATGGGTTGGATATGGCAGTGATTCATTTAACCATGAATAGTTGTGATGCAATGGGGGCAAACATTGTTAATCAAGTACTGGAATATTTAAAATCACCTATCGAAGCCTTGACGGGTGAATCCGTCACGATGTGCATTTTATCCAATTTAAACGATCAAAAGCTTACCACGGCTCGGGTGTGTATACGTGATGTTGAGTCGGCATTGGGTGAGCGTTTACAAGAAGCATCGTTATTTGCAGAAATGGATACTTATCGTGCTGCTACTCATAATAAAGGTGTTATGAATGGTATTGACCCTGTATTAATTGCAACGGGAAATGATTGGCGCGCTGTTGAAGCAGGTGTACATGCATATGCCTCTCGTGAAGGGCGCTATCAAGCCATTTCACGTTGGCGTTATAGCGAGGGCGTGTTAACAGGTGAATTAACTGCTCCAATTATTGTGGGAACCGTAGGGGGGGTGACAGCACTTCATCCTACAGCGAGTTTATGTTTACGTATGCTGAATATTGAATCGGCAAATGAATTATCTCGCGTTATTGCAGCCGTTGGTTTAGTGCAAAATTTAGGTGCAATTACAGCGCTTAGCACCGAAGGCATTATTCAGGGACATATGAAGTTGCATTTGGATAATTTGTTATTGGTTGCAGGTGCTACGCCAGAAGAAACGCCAATATTGAAAGTACGTTTGCAACAATGGTTAATGACCAATAAACGTGTTAGTCAAAGTCATGCGAATGATTTTCTTGCGGAACTCAGGCAGGCGAGTGTGTTGTGATGAAATGGTCCATTCCTGCCAAAACTTTTTTTTTAGGTGAGTATGCTGCGCTAACTCAAGCACCAGCAATTCTTTTAACAAGCAAGCCATGTTTTGAGGTGGAGTTAACCGATACCACTGGATTGCAAGGTATTCACCCAGACTCACCGGCAGGACTTTTTTGGTTGCAACAAGCACATCATCATGGTTTGTTATGGCGTGATCCCTATCAAGGATGCGGTGGTTTAGGTGCATCAAGTGCTCAGTGGTTAGGGGCATATTATGCGAGTCACTATTTACAGAATAAACCGATAGTCATGGATGACCTATTGACCCAATATTGTTCTTCAGCAAGTTTAAAAACA
>CAZNVR010000052.1:1402-11341 GCA_964576655.1 uncultured Legionella sp.
CAACCCAGTGGATACGATGTTTGTGCACAAGCACAAGAAGGATGTGTCTATATTCATCGGCGAGCAGGCATAAGCCAATGTTATTCATGGCCGTTTAATGATATTGCTTTTATTTTACTCCACACAGGTCAAAAGCTGGCTACCCATGAGCATTTGCAATCGTTAATATTAACAGAACAAATAAAACAACTCGCGGTGATTGTTGAGTCGGCTAAAATAGCATTTGAAAAAGCAGATAGCTTGCAAATCATAAAAGCAGTTAATGCATACCACCAATGCTTGTTAGATTTAGGTTTTGTTGCTGAGCACAGTGTGAAATTGATAACATTCCTGCAAGAGCAAGATGATGTACTCGCTGTTAAAGGGTGTGGAGCAATGGGCGCTGATGTGCTATTGGTGATCGTGCCAGCAACCGAACTTGAAAAAAAATGCGCTTATTTTTTAAAACAAGGCCTTTATGTTGTTGCTAATAGCTCACAGTTATATGACTCTTCAGAGAAATAATACATTTTTATCATCACTCGAGAAAAAACATATAAAAATGCTTGATATTTTCGTATGTTCAGGTATCATTCTTACCTCTTTAGGAGCAACGTGCGGAATAACTTCGCGTTAGTACCTGAGGGCCGTTAGCTCAGTCGGTAGAGCAGGAGGCTTTTAACCTCTGTGTCGTAAGTTCGATTCTTACACGGCCCACCACTTTTAAAATCCCTATTAGGGCCGTTAGCTCAGTCGGTAGAGCAGGAGGCTTTTAACCTCTGTGTCGTAAGTTCGATTCTTACACGGCCCACCATTTTCCTGCACCACACGCGCTCGTAGCTCAGCTGGATAGAGTACTTGGCTTCGAACCAAGGTGTCGGGGGTTCGAGTCCCTCCGAGCGCACCAATCATATCCTTTTATCCGAATTAAATTTGTTTTAAAATCGTAATACACATTAATTGAGTAAGCGGTAATTTGAGTATGATAACGCCATCAAATCCACAAAAAAATATTATGCTAGATGTTGACTTGCTTATGTTAATCTTAGATAAGGTCGGAGATGGTGTTGTTTTAACCGACCCAAATCTAAAAAACACTCCGATAGTTTACGCGTCAGCTGGTTTTTATGAGCTTACAGGCTATACTGAGGAAGAAGTCTTGGGTAGAAACTGTAGCTTTTTGCAGGGTAAAGGCACTTCTCCTGAAGTGATTGCCGAAATTAAGAATGCCATTCTTTTAAAAAAATCATTTAAGGGGAAATTGTTAAATTATAAAAAAAATGGCGAACCTTTTTTGAACCTATTGCGAATAGAACCCATCGTTCAGAATGGAGAATTAAAATATTATTTGGGGTCACAGATTAATTATTTAATTTGAAACTTTGGACTGATAAGCCATCATTATAGTTTTTACTACACTTTAAATCAGCTCAGCGCGGGATGAAATCGAGATTACAGAAGGCCTTTCGCGCGTAATATATTATCAATTAGCGTAATTAAATCATTTTCAATAGAACCGTCAATCAGCGAGTAAGTACCAATAAGTACTTTGCCAAGTTTAGGTAATTTTTCGATTACATCAAGTTTACTATTACCTAGAATATGTGAGGAAGGCGCCACCATAACCCCCATACCAAACTCGGTGGCTGATAGTTTGCAAGCAAAACTATTACTACTCAAAATTACCCTGTATTTTAAGTGGTATTTGTCTAATAAACCAAAGACTCGACTACTTAGAATGGATGGGAATGGAGAGAGTATAAGTGGAAAAAAAGAGTCGAATTTTTGTAAATTAGTATTTGCCTTACACAACCAAACTAAGTCATCCTGATAACAGAGCCTTGGTTTTACAGATTTATTTTCTGTTAACTCTTTTACAACACACATATCAAGGGATTTATTAGAAAATTTTTCTAAAATATCAGCTGAATGCCCCGCGACCATGTTTAACAAAATGTTAGGGTGAATCGCGTTAAATGATTCAAATAAATGTGGGACAAAAAAAGAAGCCAAATCTTCCGAAAAACCAAAATTAATGGTTTTATAGCTTTTATTATCTTGAATATGCCGCAATGCTTCTTGCTGTAATGCACTGATTTTTTTTGCATATAATAAAAAAAGCTGACCATCATCTGTCAGCGCCATATCTCTGTCGCGGTCAAATAATGGTTTACCTAAAAGTGCCTCCAAGCGAGTAATTTGTTGGCTTAACGCGGATTGGGTTCGGCCAACTATATCAGCGCTTTTGGTTATATTTTGTGTTTCTGCAATAGTTAAAAAACATTTTAACGAAAAGTAGTCAAGAGCCATAACCAAAATATATTATCAAAATCATATTGTTATTATCGAGATTAAAATAATTAATGGCAATGCTTAATTCTTTTAATTTTATCCTTCACTGTAATTTATTTATGCTGTGCTCGTGAATTAATTTAATACAACAGTGAGGATAGACAAATGAAACTTATCTCATCTTTTATGTCTCTTTTTGGCAAAAGAAAAATTTACATGGATGATAACGAGTCTAC
Source organism: uncultured Legionella sp. (assembly GCA_964576655.1). Taxonomy (GTDB): domain Bacteria; phylum Pseudomonadota; class Gammaproteobacteria; order Legionellales; family Legionellaceae; genus DDPF01. The sequence continues at coordinate 3,910 of CAZNVR010000052.1, forward strand.
AATTATAGTCGATCTTCAGCAAAATGTTAGAGTAAAACCCGCGCCTGCGCCATGTATCTCTACTGATGCTAACAAAACATGTTTTGTTTCACAAAATAACGATGATCCGAGTTATGTTCGGAAAATGATTAATTTTCCTGCAATGATACGACTTAACCCAGAGAGAGGAATGCCTAAGGTTGCCCTTTCTGGTGAGCATCATATGCATTATCTTGATATACGATTTTTTTCCGGAGTTTTTGCCTTTCTTGTTTTTAAAGATGAGCAGGGTAATCAATTTTTAGCTATTAAACGATTGGATGATTATGAATCCAATCATTCAGTACTTAGTTTGTATGCTAGACGCGGGCGTTTTGGTGACGAATTGAAAACATCAAAAGTTATCTGTGGTGGTGAGGTTTTTTTAAATAAGGGGTGTATTGAACAGTGGAATTTAAAAAGTGGCGGTTATAGCCAAAACAGTGAGTTTGACGAATATAAGAATCTTAACATTCAGGAGAGCATAGCCAGTTTGTGGTTTCCTATGCAAGATAAATTTAGAAGCATCAAAGAAAGTGATGAGCCTTTGAATGAAAAATATACCTCGAAAGGTTCATTTAGATTAGTTTCTACATTATTTAAAACGTCTTCAGATAAAACTGTAGAGTCTGGATTTGCTCATGATTATCAACTCACAAATCAAGCAAGTCAAAGTACGCTGCCTTACAGGGCCTCCCTGTAAGGATGATCTTGCTCCGAAAAAACGTACACGAGTTTTTTGAATATAGAAACGGTTTGGTTTGTAAAGTAATATCGGTCATGGGAATTACACGATGAATTGCTACAGAACGCCGGTACCAGAAGAAATCAAACAATTAGTGCAAGCACAATATGTGTCACCGGCATATTTAATGTGTTGATCTTGCAACCTTTTAATGGACAGTCGGAAGACAAAATTTTGTTTGTTCCCGCCACCTGGCTTCAAATGCCATCGGTGTTGAATATCCCAATGTTGACTATGACTGCCTGAGCTTCTTCAATAGGAAGTATTCAAGTGATTCTATTGTTTTGTTGCGAGAATCTTTTTTTAACAAAGAAATATGAATATCATTTAATTTAGGTAAGTATGGGTTTTCAATTCGCTCTAAATAGTCAGGAATCATCGTTCTTTGCATCACAGTGAGTCCCATTCCGGCCTTAACCGCGGCCATTTTTCCGGCGTAACTCGGGCTACTATATGCAAGGCGCCACTTAAGCCCGGCTTTTTCTAAAGATTCGATAGCATTTTCACGATAAACACAAGGTTGCGGGGAGAGAACAAGAGGAATTACACTATTTTTATTAAATATGGGTAATAAACCTGGCTTTCCTATCCATTCAACAGACTCACTCCACACATTAATCCCATTTTCTAATGATGCAGGCTGACTCATTTTTACCAGTATGATGTCAAATTTTCCTTGTTGAAACTGTTCAAGAAGATTAAAGGTCAAATCACATTCAACATTTAAAATAACACGCGGGTGGAGTCGTGAAAAATCAACTAAAACATCGGATAAAACAACGGTTGCAAAATCCTCTGGCAAACCAAATTTGAACTCTCCTTGAAGATCAGGCTCTTTAAAACGGTCTAATAACTCTCGATGCAATTCAAAAATTCTCCTTGCATATCCGAGAAATATTTCCCCATCCGTGGTTAAAGAAAGCTCTCGTCCACGATTAATCAGTGGTTTTTCAACCAGGTTTTCAAGTTTGGCTATTTGTTGACTAATCGCGGATTGCGTCCGAAAAACTCGTTCTGCTGCTTTGGTAAAACTCGCGGTATCAGCAACTGCAAGAAAGCATTGGAGGGTAACCGTATCAATTGACATTAGATTTCCTTATTACATTCATAAGAATTTTTAAATTTACTAATATTAGCATTTAGACTATATTTTTACAATCAAAACAGAAAGTCTAATGGGGAAGATTGTGGCTAAATTAATAGATCTGAGTTTTTTATATGTTTTAAATATCGTAACTCCCTTTTTGGGGCTTATGATCAATGCAATATTTTGCAGAAGAAATCCTACTAAAGGCGCTCTATTGTCGACCTTGTTCATCTGGGGTGGTTTATTTTCGAGTGCTCTTTATCTAGCTATCGCGGTCATCACAACGAATCATGCCAGTCTCTGGGGGCTAAAGCTAGATGGCTTATCATTAACCATGAACATGCTTATTTTCTTTGTAAGTGCCATTGTCCATCAGTTTTCAAGGCGTTACCTCTCTGGTGATAGTCTGTATCGCCGTTATTTTCTTTCTTTATCAGCTATTACTATAACTGCTTCAATTATGGTAGTAGCTGATAACTTGCTATTGTTATGGGCTGCATGGACAGCTAGTAATTTTTTACTTGTATCCCTTATGGTTCATAAAAAGACATGGCAAGCGGCTAAAAACTCAGGCGAATTGGCATTAAAATCGCTTTCGTTGGGCAGCTTATCGCTTCTTGCGGCATTTATTTTTCTCTATCAAGAATCAGGCAGTCTCTCGATCGACTTTATCAATAATCAATCTATGATTGGCCAGTCTCCTTGGTTAATAGCAATATTATTTTTAATTACAATTACTGCTTTAATTCAATCGGCACAGTGGCCATTCCACGCTTGGCTTACTAGCTCTTTGAATTCTCCAACCCCTGTATCTGCTTTGATGCATGCGGGGCTTGTTAACGGTGGTGGATTTATTCTGGTGAAATTTTCACCTCTATTTTTATCAGCTCCACTAATGCTGACTATTATATTCACTATTGGGGTGGTTACTGCAATTACCGGCACAAGTTGGAAGTTGCTGCAAACGGATATTAAACGGATGTTAGCCTGTTCTACGATGGCACAAATGGGTTTTATGATGATGCAATGCGGCCTAGGACTTTTTCCTGCAGCAATTGCGCATCTCTGCTGGCATGGTCTTTTTAAGTCGTGTCTTTTTCTTAATGCAGGATCTGCTGTTCAAGCTAAGCGCATCGTCAGCCAGAAATCAACACACGATCTGCCATCATTTTTCTTAGCATGTCTCGCCGGTATTTTAGGCGCCTACTGTTTTGCACTGGTTAGTGAAAAGACGATATTTACCTTGCAACCCACCACATTTCTTGTGGGTTTTTCTTTTATTTCAGGCGCTCAATTTGCCTATACTCTTCTTCGAAACGGAAACATTATCAAGAGACTCATTCCAACGTTCATACTGGTTGCAGTAGCGGGGGTGTTTTATGGTGAAAGCATTTATTTTATTGAATTATTCTTACCCGCTTTTTCGGCAAAAGAACTTCCTTCGCTGAGTCCATTTAACATAGCTGTTTTTGCCTTGTTTTTTATTCTCTGGCTTGGGATGAGTTTGAATCTTATGCGTCGTTTAGAAAAAACAAGGATATGGGCCAAGATTTATATGAGCTTACTCAATGGAAGTCAACCTCATCCAAGCACCATAACAACGTCTCGTAAGTCCTACCAATCTTGAAGGAGTCATGATGATTAATACAGCCACAGATAAACCAATACAAAGAGAGTTCACTACCATGTCAACGCGATTAGAGAATGCAAATGTATCCGCCAATATCCAAGCAATGGTAAACAATGCGTCACAATTTATTTCACCCGTATGGCCCATTGAAACATTTATTGCTTGCAATCCTTTGCAAGGGCTTGAGTCACTGCCCTTTGAAGAGGCACTTGCAGAGGCGAATCGTATTTATGGGGCGAATAACACGGAGCTTAAGCTTAATCTTGTTAATCGTGAGATGATTAAATGGTATGGTGCGTTTTTAGATCTGGGACAGGGGACAATTGAAATACCTGGACGTTCAAAAGGATTTTATAAGGGTTTTCGTATGTTATCCATCAACGATAAACGCTTGCATCAAGGTGTGAAAAAAAACATAGATTGGTTAATGAGTCTGCCGGAGAATGCCGAGAATGCTATTGATTTATGTTTGGAACAACTAGGCATCTCCTTAGAAAACCAAGAAGATTTTATTAAAGAGTCACTAAGCTATCTGCCAGGATGGGCGGGCTATGTAAAGTGGCGGACTGTTTGGAGAAACCCTTCCTCTTCCGTTGATAAAACACCCGTGACATTGGTTGATTTTGTTGCTGTTCGATTGGTAATCACAACGATTTTATGGCCTGAGGCGTGTCTTAAAAAAAGTACTTGTATAGCAAGTACGGTGCAAAAGCCCTTGATTAAAAAAATGGAGCGTTTGGAAAAAAAATACAGTCAATCGTTGTTACAAAAAATACTGTCTCATCATGGGAAAAAACAAGACAGTTCTAAGACGCGCCCTGATGCTCAACTAGTCTTTTGTATTGATGTGCGCTCAGAGCCATTTCGGCATTGCCTTGAAAAAATAGGCAATTATGAAACGTTTGGATTTGCAGGTTTTTTTGGCTTACCTGTGCGCATTCATAATTATAATACCGGTGAATCCAGTGATTCTTGTCCGGTTTTATTAAAGCCTCGTTATGATATTCACGAAATCCCCACCATGCAATCGCTTTCGTGTGTCAAACGTAATAGGTATGGAAAAGAAAAAATAAATAGACTTAAGCACGTTTATCAAGACTTAAAATATAATTTTTCAACCCCTTTTTCTTTGGTAGAAACACTTGGAGCCTGGTGTGGGATTAGTATGTTAGCAAGGACTCTAGCGCCGGTTTATTCCGCTAATGTTGTAAGTTGGCTCACTAAAAAAATGATGCCGACTGTGGATACGCAACCTATTGTGACGCTAAATAAAGGAGATTCACTCAGTGGAATCGCCCCAGCGGAGCAAATTCTTTATGCAGAGGCCGTATTAAGAATGATGGGTCTTACCGATAATTTTGCAAAGCTTGTACTATTTTGTGGTCACGGAAGTACCACTCAAAATAATCCCTATGCATCCGCATTGGATTGTGGTGCTTGCGGCGGAAATCATGGTGGTTCAAATGCTAAAGTTTTAGCAGCTATCTTAAATAGGCCATCTGTGCGAGCTAGTCTTTATGAACGCGGTATTATTATTCCTGCGGATACACAATTTAAAGCTGCAGAACATAATACGACAACGGATGCAGTAGTCATATACCCGGAAGATAATGAAAATGAAGTACATTCCGATTTAATTAAAAGCATACAAGTCGACCTGCTTGCTGCTCAAACAATGAACAGCGACAATCGATGCAAGACGTTTGGGGAATCTCATCATAAAAATCCTATCCATGCAACACAAAAACGCAGCCATGATTGGTCCGAAGTTCGTCCTGAATGGGGTTTAGCAAGGAATGCTGCTTTTATTATAGGACCACGTCGTTTAACAAAATCAATTGACTTGCAAGGGCGATGTTTTCTTCATTCTTATGAATGGGATCAAGATGAAAATGGTACGTCTCTTGAAACGATCATGACCGCCCCAATGGTCGTGGCTGAGTGGATAAATACACAGTACTTATTCTCAACCCTAGACAATGTTGCTTATGGAAGTGGCAGCAAAATTACCCACAATGTGACGGCAAAAATAGGTGTTATGCAAGGAAATGGTAGTGATTTAATGCACGGATTGCCCTTGCAATCGGTCATGATGACTGATGAGGAATCCTATCATGAACCACAACGACTGCTGACGGTTGTTTACGCCCCAAGAATAAAAATACATGTCATCATTGAGCGTCAAGAGATACTAAAAAAACTATTTTTTAACGGATGGGTGAAATTGATCGCAATAGAACCCGAACAAAACCACGCTTATGAATTGGATAGACAAGGTCAATGGCATTTAATCACCCTTAATGGAGCGTATGATGAGTATCATTAAAGTTCAAGAAAAACGAGAAAGCGGTATTAGTTTGCATAGTATGAAAAAAATAGAGGTTATTGTTTCTGGAGAAAATGAAGCAATGATTGCTGATCTCATGACTGAGGCGAATCTGTCAGGATTTACCTTATTGAGAAATATTTCGGGCAAGGGGCACCATGGTTTTCACGAGGGGAAGTTGCTGTTTAATGATAAGGCAACGTTGGTGATGTTTATTGCTGTTGGTCCAGAAGAAGCCATTGCGACAATTGCTTTAGGCATGAAAACGTTATTCCAAAAAAACTCTGGCGTGATGTTTGTGTCTGAAGTGGCTGTTGCCAGAATGGATTATTTTACTTAAAAAATCAGCTGAAATAGAGCCTATGAATGACACTATTTCAGCATTGGTTTCGATGGAGATGGCATATGCACTATAAAAATGAGCTAGTTTTACTTGCCTCCAAACATGAAAAAGAGCGTGTTATTCGCCCCGTTTTTTTGGAAAAAATTGGTTGCGAAATTTATACATCTGATTTTGATACAGACTTGTTTGGAACGTTTACAGGAGAAATCCCTCGAGCTCAAAATGCATATGAAACTTGTATTTTAAAGGCTAAAACTGCGGCGATTGCAGCGGATTGCTTTTTTAGTATTGCAAGTGAAGGTAGTTTTGGATCACATCCCTCAATACCATTTTTTGCGAGTGATCATGAAATTATGGTCTTTGTTGACTTGAAAAACAATTGGGTTATTGCTGAGCAGCTGGTGACACCAAAAACGAATTATAAAGTGTTGGTATTCGATGCGGGCACAGAGCTAGGGTCATTTTTGCAGTCAGTACAATTTCCTAGTCACGCCGTAACCCTTCAAGTTAATGATACAAAAGAAGTCCTTGGAAAAGGAATTCAAGATGTTTCGCTTTTGAATCATCTAATAAGTACAGGTTTTACTAAGGGAGATGAGTTGCTTTTAGCCACCGACATGCGTGCTATGGTGAACCCTATGCGTATGGAAGCATTGTCCTTATTGGCAGAAAAACTGGCCGTGCGCATTTTAACATGCTGTCATTCTTGTGGGACCCCAGGGTTTGGGTTTATCTCAACTACAGAGACGTTATCTTGCAGCTTATGTGACGGTCCAACATCCATGTACCGATTTGAGGTTTGGGGTTGTGTTGCTTGTGAGCATAAAGAGAAAAGACCCAGGCATGATAATTTGGAACAGGCAGCCCCGACCTATTGTAATTACTGCAATCCATAAAGTTTTTTTAAAGGTTTAATTGACATGAGTTGTATAACGAACGATGTAGATATTGTGGTAGAAAGACTGAGCATGGGTGAGATTGCGGCTATTCCGACAGAAACTGTTTACGGTCTCGCTGCTGATGCTTTTTCTGATTCAGCGATAAAAAAAGTATTTGTAACTAAAAAAAGGCCGATTGATCACCCATTAATTATGCATGTTGCTCCCCAATGGGATTTAACACAATGGGTTTCTCATATACCTGATTATGCTTATGCCTTGATGGAGTCTTTTTGGCCTGGACCATTGACGCTTATTTTACCTATTAAACCAGGTGCGATTAATCCATTGATTACAGGAGGACAAAGCAGTATTGCTATTCGTGCGCCAAATCACGTTGTTGCG
>CAZNVR010000053.1:0-5252 GCA_964576655.1 uncultured Legionella sp.
CCTTTATGTCTAAAATTTAGATGACAACAAAGCCTGTTTTAGTTACAATAAATTTTTCAGATGAATGTTCAGCTCAATAAAACCGAATAGAGGGTACAACTATGTACCGTATTTACCCATGATATTAAAACAAATACCAAACGCTTTAACATTAACCAGGCTAATTCTTATCGCACCATTTTTGGTGTTTCTTTATCATCAACAATACGACAAAGCCTTTTTAACTTTTTTTCTTGCAGGATTTACAGACGGGCTAGATGGTTGGTTGGCCAGAACGTTTCACTGGCAAAGTGCGTTTGGATCATTTGTTGACCCCATTGCTGATAAACTTCTCATTGCATCAAGCGTTATTTCTTTGGCATTAATCGGCTGCATTCCTTGGTGGCTTGTTATGCTAATTTTTTTGCGAGATGTTACGATTTCAGCCGGTGTATTGGCTTGGATCTGGCTCATACAAAGAAAACCTGATTTCAAACCTACTTATTTAAGCAAGATAAATACAGTTCTTCAGCTCAGTTTAGTCACCCTTTGTTTATTTGAACTTGCTTTTATTAAAGTATCTCCTCATATCATTCAAACACTAACGCTTATAACCGCCCTGACAACCATTTGTAGTTATATTGATTATGCATGGACCTGGGGCAAAAAAGCCAGTGCCAACACTCAGGTCTCTCAATGAGTCGTCAATTGACACTAGCCATTCAATTAAATGACGAGGCGACTCTTGCTGATTTTTGTTGGGGAGACAATGCCTTATTACAACAGCAACTACAGCAAAGTTTACAGGGCAATGGTGAACGGCTAATCTACCTTTGGGGTACTGAAGGCTGTGGTAAAACGCATCTTTTGCAGGCGTGTTGTCAAGCATTAACCCCCAATCACTCCGCAAGTTATCTACCGTTAAAAACCCTGCAAGAATGGGGGCCTGCTATTTTAGAAGGTCTCGATGAACAAACGTGGTTATGCATTGATGATTTAGATGCTATTGCAACACAACCCCATTGGGAAGAAGCACTTTTTCATCTTTATAACCGCATACGAGACAATGGTGAAACCACCTTGATCATGAGTGGCAAACTACCACCCGCTAGCATGCCTGTTCAGTTACCTGATCTGCGTTCACGATTAAGTTGGGGTTTAGTTATCCAACTTCATGAATTATGTGATGAAGATAAAATTAACACATTAAAATTACATGCTCGTAAGCGAGGATTTGAATTACCAACAAGTGTCGGACAATTTTTACTTAATCGTTGCGCTCGTAACATGCATGATTTAAATACCCTGTTAAACCGTCTTGATGAAGCCTCGTTAATGGCCCAACGCAAAATTACCATTCCGTTTGTTAAAGATGTCTTAGGTATTTAGATAGAAAGCGTTATCTTTTTGATTTATTGCGTTTTATATGTGACAACCTACGATCTTAATCAACATTAGAGATGGATTCCTCGCATAAAGCGAGGAAGATTGAGATGTATTCTTGAGGATTAAATCTGACGATTCGGGTAACTTTCTTTTAAAAACAAACACAATACCAAACAAAGGACTAAACAGATGGGCAAGGAAATCATGGCTGTTTGTAAATCCATAGCCGAGTACTCACGCACGCCATCCAATAATTTTCCATCCCAATGTAAATCAAGTAGATATCCTACGATAGGTTGGAATAAAGCCCCTAACAAAATAGATGCCATGTTTGTAAAGCCAAGCGCTGTACCTGCATATTTATTAGGTGTTAATTCTGCGGCAATGGCATAACAAGTAGATACGCCAACGTTACTAAACCCATATAAAAAAGCCATTACATATAACAAGGGCTTGGGTAATGAAGGACAATAAAGAATAATAAAAATAAACAACAAACTTAATGCAGCGGAACATATCACTATGGGTTTGCGTCGTTGAATACGATCGGATATCCAACCAAATAACGGACTTCCAATTGCCCAGCCAATAAAAATAACGCTAATCACGCTGGCTGCATCGATAAGTGACAGATTATAAACCCGGCTAATGTATAAAGGCCCCCAAAGCTCACCAAACACCATCGTAGGCGCATAAAGCAGGCCAATAATTGCAACATTAATCCATGTATGACGGCTTTTAAAAACGGTAATAAGACCATCCCATATGGAATGCGTGGACTCAGATACACTTGCACTAACAGGCCTGTCTTTTACCAAGAGAAAAATTAAAATAGCTAAAATAGCAATCAAACCACCCAAAGACATTAATGTATGGCGCCATCCTAGGGATGCTATCACTGCAGACAAAGGACCAACACCCGCTGATGCACCCAACATCCCTAATGCTTGTGTCATGCCTGCTAAAAATCCAAAGTGCTTGGGTGAAAAAAATAATGTTGCCATTTTAAGCGCACCCACAAAAGCAAATGCACCGGTAATACCAATTAAAAATCGCGCCAATACGGCCCATTGAAACGTATTAGTAGTTGCAAATAAAAAGGTACTTACAGCACATAAGAGAGCCATAAATCCAACTAGCCATCGCACACTATATTTATCAACCAGTGTACCCACGGGAATTTGCATCGAAATATAGGATAAAGAAAAAGCTGACGACAACAACCCCAATTGATAGGCATTAATCTTAAATGCTTGAATAAGCTCTTGAACCAACACGCCAGGAGATACACGCACAATGTATTCAAAAAAGAAAAAAGAGGCACCAAGAACCCATACAAACCAGGCATATCGACTGTTTTTTTGAATCATTTGTCACCCTTGTAAAGTATTTATTACCCTGATAGTAACAATCAACGACCCATTGAGCAATAATACTTAACAAGAAAGCAGGCCAAATTAAATACTAAAACATGCCCCATTCTACATGGATGTTTAAATACACATTAACGAGCTAACACCGATGCCGTCATTCTAGACACACACGTTTGTTGTCCTGCGTCATTAAACATCTCAATGGCCCAAACGTGGGTGGTACGGCCAATATGTATTGGGCGAGTAACTGCTGTAACAAGCCCTTCTTTTACAGAGCGAATATGATTTGCGTTAATTTCAAGACCAACACAATAAAATAACTCCAAATTCACTACTGCATTAGCTGCTGTACTCGCAATGGTCTCTGCCAATACAACATTAGCACCCCCATGTACAATACCTATAGGTTGTTTAACCCTATCACTCACAGGCATAATGGCTGTTAATGAGTCATGCCCTACTTCCGTAAATTGAATGCCTAAAAATTCAGCCATGGTATTCACACCACGCTGATTTAAGTCATTTGGTGTAAAAGGCTTAAACCATATCGACATGTATATCCTTAAAAATCGCTTAAAAGATCCGTTTGTGTAGTTGGCGTTGCGGTATCACGCTGCGTAAAAATATGTTGGTGTTTTTTTATTTCTTTTAATTGAGATGCTGATTTTTCATGGCAAGCATCAAATTCGAATAAAAATTGATCATATGGGCTTACATAAGATTTATCTATATCATTACTATTCATACTTTTTTCCTGGTTTAAATTATACTGGTAATTTTATCGGGTTTTTAATAAAGTTACCACGAATTCACCCAAGAGAAACCCAATGTCGATAAAAAAAGCCGAGTTACATGTTCATTTAGAAGGCACCATTACCCCTGAAATGGCGTATAAATTGGCAAAACGTAATCAATTAATCATGCCAGAAGGCCTTATTTCAGCAGACGGACGTAGCTATTTATCACGTGATTTTTTACATTTCTTACAAGTTTATGACACCGTCGCCGCATTTATTAAAACGCCGCAAGATTATTATGACATTACGTTTGACTATTTACGCGCCAATGCCCTGGAAAATACCTTGTATGTTGAAATGATGTATTCTCCTGATCATGCCGAACAAGTGAGTGGCATCCCTTCTATTGAACATTTGTATGCAATTCAACAAGCCATTGATGATGCGGAAGATCAATTTGGGATCATAGGCCGTATTATTATCACCGCTGTGCGGCATTTTGGTGCAGAGGCTGCCGTACGAGTCGCCAATGCCATAACTAAAGAATCCGTACCCTGTGCAACAGGCTTTGGTTTAGGTGGAGATGAGATTAATTTTCCACCCAAATTATTTAAAACAGCTTATAACATTGCCTCTGAAGCAGGGCTTTTTTGCACAGTACATGCCGGTGAATTTGCACCTGCTAGTGGCATGATTGAAGCCATAGAACACCTGCCTATCCAACGTATTGGCCATGGCGTACAAGTCATTCATTCACCTGATACGATAAATTTATTAAAAGAACGTAATATTGCGCTTGAGCTGTGCCCCTCAAGCAATGTCAAACTCGGCTTGTTTAGCGATTTACAAAGCCATCCCTTTCCTCAATTATTAGAGTCGGGTATTAAAGTCAGCTTAAATTCCGATGATCCGCCATTTTTTAGCACGACATTGCCAGAAGAATATGCACGTGTTCAATCAACCTATCAGTATACAGATACACAAATGGAATCTATTACTCGAATGGCTATTGATTGTGCCTTTGTTGATGAGCAAACCAGACAAACCTTATATTCAAAATTAGACAAATAAAACCACATAACTTGCCCTTTCTCTATCCCGTGTTCATCACGGGATACACACTAACAAAAATAATCCATTTTGTTTGGCTAGGTTTCAATCACAATGAAAATATGGTCTACACTTATATGTATTCAGTATAAACAAATGCGGTGTAGTAATGAAAACAGACGTGGGTATAAAAAGCGCATTTGCATTAAATTATCAACTATCTCGTTACCATCATGCATTAATCAATATAAATGATACCCTTTTGTTGTTAGGGGATTCTAAAAATCACATCGATCAAACCATGATTCTTGCGGCTAAAAATGCTCTAATAGACATTCATGCTATTTATTTAAGCCATGATAAATCAACTCGCATTCATGAATTAACAACAGCCCTTAAAGTAATCAACAATTCACTACAAAACCCTGGAAATGGGGATGCCTTACAAAGCGCTATCATTTGTGGAAAGCATCTTCCATCCGACGTACAACAAGCTTATTTTAAGTATTTAATACCTCTTATTCTTGTGACCCACATGGCAACTTGCATCACAGCAATCGCTCTTGCCAGTTCAATGCCTTTATTACAACCTATGGTTAATCCTGTGATATCGCTAGGTGACATTATATCAACCTGGGTAATGAAAACGATGGATTGCCAACAAGCTATATTACCAAAATTGATTACAGAAGAAGCGCTGCTTACTCACATAACGAATAGTAAAATA
>CAZNVR010000053.1:5262-11267 GCA_964576655.1 uncultured Legionella sp.
ATAGCTGAGATTGCCATCATGACTCACGTCAATCATCAAGAATTAACGCTCGCGAAAAAAACACCCCCTGCATTTCATGACCCAATGCTTAACAATCCAAACACCAAACATCACACTCAGTCCTTGTTGCAAGTCATGAAAACGTTTAAAAACGGATATACAACGCACAAAGAACGGAGCCATTCAATGCATTCAGCTGCTACATTAGTTAAACAAACGATCGAGTTAAACCAGGAGAGTTCTAACGCTATACATCAAAAATCAAGCATGTAAATTTAAATAATGAGGTTTGTTCATGGTAAATGAAACACTAACATTTGAAGGTGAACTCACAACCCTTAAGCAGACAGCAGCAAGCTTAACGTCTGAACATGTTTTGCTACCTGCTATTCATGCGGTGATTGTACAAACTCAACTCATGAAAAAAAAACAACGGATGTCAGATATTAATTTAACGACTGGTTTAAAAGGAATCAATGATGTCATGCGTGAGATCAATAACAATAATATTGAAGAATTACTCAACGCACTGAACAAGGTTGAGCAATTTAAAAAACAATGGGCGCGAGCTAAATTTCGCAGAAATGTAGAGTATTTTATCATCGCAGTAGCTACGTTGCTTGTATCATCCATCATTGTATTAGCAGCGCTACAATTTCCCCCTGCGTTATTATTACCCACCATTTTGCTTGCGATGAACACCATTGCCATCCCAGGTATTCCAGGCGCATTACCTGCATTTACGGTAGGAAATATTGTACTCAATATGCTAATAGGTGCGGGCATAGGTTTAGTAAAACCACCGCTATGGAAATATGCAAAAATAACATTTCGTACCTGGCGTTTTGATAGAGCGGTTCATCAACTTGAAAAAACCATTGAAGAACAAGAAAAACATATTGATACGGAAATAATGGCACTGCATGCAAAAATTCTTCTTACAGAAATAAAACACTTAAGCCAAATGGGTAATCAGATTAAATCATTATATAAACTAACTGAGTGTCTTGAAGCTGTAACTGCTGTGCTTAAACACCCAACTAATCTAAATGCACTTCAACATGTGGCTCATTTGGCAGATAACATTTCACCTATTTCAAGTACTTTAAATAAAGCTTATAAGTTATTTTTAGCCTCTCTGGCGCCCATAGCGACCCTAGCTGTTCTTATCTCCATACCATTAGCTGCCATTCAAAGTGTAGGGTATATGGCGCACATGATTGCTGTAAAAATATTAAGTTTAACAATACCCTACTCAAGCATTGGACTAGAACAAAACTCGGCATTCGGTTTGATGATCATTAACAATGAACTCAGTGCTATGGGAGAACGATCGGTTGAATTACCAAATCATATTGAAAATACGCCAGGCTATATCGAACGCCTTAAGAATTGGCTAGGTTACGCATCAAACGAAACCGTTTTGTTTAAAGCAAAAAAAATGACCGCATCGATTAAAGAATTAAAGCAAGGGCGTAAATCAACCACCGTTAAAGCAGAAGTTATGCGAGACTCGTTGCAAACCTTTAAAGAAAAATTTAATGCTATCGCTCAGAGCGATAGCAAACCAATTATCCCTTCACACAAAAAATAATTACAAGCCACGTTATGCCAATATGGGTTCTTCCATATATTCACGTAACTTTTTTAACGCATTTTTTTCAAGCTGTCGGACTCGTTCTGCAGATACACCATATTTTTCTGCTAAAACATGTAATGTCACGGCTTTATCATCCAAAAACCAACGTTGTTGCAAAATATCCTGGCTACGCTCATCAAGACGCGCTAGCGCAACATGGAGTTTTTCACGACTTAGACTCTCACTGTTATTTTGTTCATACAGTTGAGCTGGATCACTATTTTCCGCTTCGAGATAGGCCACGGGAGCGACTTTATTTGTGCCCTCATTATCGTCAGAATCATCACCATCAAACGATGCATCCATTGCATTTAACCGCTGCTCCATTACAAGAACTTCTTCTCGTGTCACACCTAAATCTTGAGCGACGGCGTCTACTTCTTCATTATTCATCCATCCCAGACGTTTTTTCATTTTACGCAGATTAAAAAACAATTTACGCTGAGACTTGGTGGTTGCTACTTTAACTATTCGCCAATTTTGTAATACATAATCATGAATTTCAGCTTTAATCCAATGCACGGCAAAAGAAACCAAACGTACACCAATATTGGGGTCAAAGCGCTTAACTGCTTTCATTAACCCCACATTTCCTTCTTGAATTAAATCACTTAAAGGCAAGCCGTATCCTAAATAACCTCGTGCCACACGAACCACATAACGTAAATGGGCCAATACTAAAGCGCGAGCACCTTCAACATCTCCTTGATCTTGAAAACGCTGTGCGCAATCACGCTCTTCTTCAAGACTCAACATAGGGATTTGATTAACACTGAAAATGTAAGCGTCTATACTACCAATGGGCAAATTTAAGCTTAAAGGCTGTAACAACGAACTCATTTTTTCTCCTGCTATACAAAAATAACGGATAAAAGCAACACATTATAGATCACAAACGCCTATTTACGCAATTTTCAATCTATGTCACAGAAGCAAAATTGTATTTTTCTTTTGCACATAAAAACTTATTTTTTTATCTTTTTTCAATTGATGTACGTAGCTTTTGAGAACAACACGCTCACCGAGACATTCCCAAAAATGGTGCCGATGATTCAAGATTTTTGCGCCACTGTATACGATTGTTTATTATCACCTCATCAAGACGAATCGATGAGGTGGAATTGAACTGGGCTATTTCGAGTACTTTACGTGATAAAGCACCAGGAAATATCTTTATTTATTTTATAAAAGTAATTAAATGCTCTAACGCCGTTTTTACAGCCTGTTGACGTATTTTTATTCGATTACCACTAAATACAAAACATTGTATGTCCTTTTCATTTTGACGATTACCCCAGGCAATCCAAACCGTTCCCACAGGTTTTAAAAGACTCCCCCCGCCAGGACCTGCAATTCCCGTAATCGCAACAGACACATCTGCAGCACTTGCAGCAAGAGCTCCTTTGGCCATCGCACAGGCAACCTCTTGACTAACCGCTCCAAACGCGGCGATCGTCTCTGCAGAAACAGCTAACATGTGTTGTTTGGCTTGATTGGAATACGTAACAAAGCCTCGATCAAACCATTGTGAACTTCCTGCAATATCTGTAATTGCTGCCGCAAGCGCTCCTCCAGTACATGATTCAGCAACAGTGCACGTTAAATTACGCGCAAGTAATAGCGTACCTACACGATTGGCTAATTCATAAATCTCATCATGAATGGTCATGCAAATATTTCATCGAAAAAATTATACATCGATTGATAAGCACGACGTGCGATTTGCTCTTGATAAACCAACCCCAATTGTTTGTCATGAGCCAGAGGATTAGTAAAGGCGTGTTGTGTATTGCCATACATATGCACTTGCCAGTCAACATGAGCTTGTGTCATTTCATCACAAAAAGTCGCCACATCATTAGGCTTTATCATGGGATCATTATACCCATGTAACACTAATACTTTGGCTTTCACTCGATGGCTAGGCAAATGAACCGGTTTATGTAGTGAACCATGAAAACTCACCGCTCCGACTATATCAGCGCCTGCACGAGCTAAATCAAGAGCACATAATCCACCAAAGCAAAATCCAATAATTGCAATGCGTTGCTTATCTACACCATCCATGTCAAGGATGGCATGATATGCTGCCATTATTCGAGCTCTTAATAACGCTCTATCACTAACCAATGGCTGCATAAGTACTTGCTTTTCATCTATGGTATTGCCTATACGTCCTTCACCATACATATCTACGGCAAATCCTACATAGCCACGCGTTGCGAGTTCATCTGCCTTGTCACAGACAAACGCATTGCGTCCTGACCAGTCATGAACAACTAAAACAGCTGGTTTTAATGTTAAATTCTCTTTATCAACAGCAACATAACCGTGTAAAGCTTGCTGTTGATGATAATAAACATGTTCAAATGTATGCATATATTATGTCCTTTAATTTAATCCAAGGTTTTTCGATAACGTTTAAAACCAATCAACATAACCACAAACATAAAGCCTAAAATGGGTAATAATTCTCGCCAAACATCGAAAAAACCATTACCTTTTAACAAAATTCCACGAACAATCACCAAAAAATGCGTTAACGGAAGCATATTTCCTAAAAACTGTGCCCATTCAGGCATTCCACGGAATGGAAACATAAAGCCAGATAATAACAACGAAGGCAAAAAGAAAAACATCGCACTTTGCACCGCTTGTAATTGATTTGTTGCCAGCGTTGAAAACGTCAATCCCATAACCAGATTTGCGGCAATATAAGGCAGGCATAAAATTAACAGTAATACGATACTGCCTTGCATGGGTACTCCAAATACAAACTTGGCCATACATAAGATTAATACAATTTGTAAATAGCCAACAATAATATAAGGCACAATTTTACCAACCATCACCTCTAGCGGTTTCAAGGGTGTTGCCAATAAATTTTCCATCGTACCTCGTTCATACTCTCTTGTAATTGCAAGTGCTGTAATGATGACCAGCGTCATGGTTAAAACCACTCCAAGTAATCCTGGCACAATATTAAATGCTGTAATCGCAAGTGGATTATAGGTAGCATGAATAATGGGTTGATAGGGTGTTGGCGTTGCATTTAATGAAAAGAGTGGACCTTGCAGTTCATCGTTTAACGCAAGATGAGATAAATCACTAAATACACTAACAGCTCGACTAGTAGCAGCAGGATCCGTCGCATCCGCTTCCAATAATAATTCAGGCCTTAATCCACGAATTAAATCATGGGAAAACGTCGGTGGGAAATTAACAATAAATTGAACCTTGCCTGTTCTTAATAAATAATTGGCCTCTTGTTCGGTTGATTGCGGACTAATAAATTGAAAATAGGAAGAATTTTCCATGCTGGTTAAAATTCTCCGAGTTATTTCACTATGATCATTACCCACAATTGCCGTAGGTAAATGACGGGGATTTAAATTAATGGCAAAACCAAATAAAATTAATTGAATAAGAGGGATACCGACCATCATCGCAAAGGTCACTTTATCACGACGCATTTGGATAAACTCTTTATGGATAACCGCAAACAAACGAGAACGAATCCAGCGTTTCAACTCAACGTCCCCCCTGTTTGTTTAACTAAACTAATAAACGCATCTTCTAATGTCGGTGAAATCCTTTGGTATTTAATGGTTTGATGAGTCGTTTTTAATGCCTGTAGATAGCATTCTATGGCCTCAACATCAAATCCACATACATGAATTGTCCTGCCAAATAATGCCGCCTGAGTTACCTTGCTGCTTTTTTTAACCTCTTGTAACAAACCTGTTGTGACATCACCTGAAATCTCCCACGTATGAAGATCTGTTGAAGCAATCACTTCATCTACAGTACCTGTCATTAATAAATCACCATACGCAAGGTATGCAAGACGCGTGCAACGCTCCGCTTCATCCATATAATGTGTAGACATTAATGTAGTCACGCCTCGCTCACTTAACTCATGAATTTTATCCCAAAAATCACGACGAGCAATCGGATCAATTCCTGCTGTGGGCTCATCTAACAACAACAATTGTGGTTCATGCAATAAGCACGCCGCTAATGCCAAACGCTGTTTCCAACCACCAGAAAGCGCTTCTGCTAACTGAAAACGTCTATCAAATAACTCCATCTCATGCATCACCTGTTTAACGCGTGATTTTTTGTTATCTAAACCATACACGCTGGCAATAAAATTTAAATTTTCCTCAACATTTAAATCCGTATAAAAACTAAATTTTTGTGTCATGTAGCCAACACGCTGTTTAATGTGTTCAGATTGAGTGAGAATATTATATCCTAAACACATTCCTTGCCCGGAATCAGGAGTAAGAAGACCACATAACATACGTATAGTTGTTGTTTTGCCACTTCCATTGGGTCCTAAAAAACCAAACACTTCACCTTT
>CAZNVR010000054.1:0-11011 GCA_964576655.1 uncultured Legionella sp.
GTTGCTGCAATGAAACGTCAGGCTAAAGAAGGTGAGTTTCGTGCGAATGTGCATCAAGGAGGCAAGGCACTTAAAGTGAAGTTGTCTCCTCAAGAACGTGCTGTTGCAATCGCTGCGGCAAAAACCATGGGATTAAAAGTTGCAGGTGTTGATTTAGTTCGTTCTAATCATGGGCCTTTGGTGTTAGAAATTAATTCATCACCAGGTCTTGAAGGCATTGAAAACACTACCCATGTGAATATCGCTGGAAAAATTATTCATTATATTGAAAAACATGCAAAACCCATTAGCGTAAATCATCGATTTCAAGGTTAGATTTCAGCCAATAGCCTGTATTAACAGGCTATTTTGCCAACGCAGCGCAAGATTATATCGTGTTCTGTATGCGGCTCAAGACCGCTCACCAGATCTTGGGGTGCTGTAAACACGCCGCAGGATGTTAAAATATCGACCAGATAAAACCATGTGATGCTCTAGTGTCTCTGCTTCCTATGAAAGTGAATTAATTAAAAAAAGTTCTTTGTGAACATAAAATTTAACAATGTTATTATTTTTGCGAATTTTGAATAAAGTTGTTTAGTCTATATTAATCGTCTGATTGCTTAACGTTAACTAATTAACGTAAGATAGAAAAAGTTATTACAATTTATCAGCAATATAGGAAGGGATTAATATGGCTATTGCATTGTTTCTTGTCTACCTCGTTTTTACACTTATAGTGCTTTATCGCGCGATCAATCCTGTTGTTTGGGATATTGGAAGTGCGATTTATTTATTTGTAGCCACATTTATCATTGGCATGCCCTTATTGATGAATATTATTTTGTGGGGCTTAATTATCACAGCCGTTGTGATTTTAAATGTTGAAACGGTACGCTTTGCTATTAGTGACTTTTTATTTGGGCGAATGGGTAAATCCATGCCTAAATTGTCTAAAACAGAAGAAGAGGCATTAAATGCCGGCGACACTTGGCTTGAAAAAGACATCTTTACCGGTACGCCTGATTGGGAAAAATTAGCCCTTATTTCAACCGAACTCACGCCTGAAGAGCAAGCGTTTTTGGATAATGAAACACAAACATTATGCGATATGCTTGATGAATGGAGCATTAAACAACAACATGATCTACCTGAAAGTGTTTGGTCTTATTTAAAAGAGCAAGGGTTTTTAGGGCTTGTGATCACCAAAGAATATGGGGGCAAAGGTTTTTCAGCACGCGCTCACTCTGATATTGTGATGAAAATCGCCAGTCGTTCCGCGACTGCAGCTGTAACGGTGATGGTACCTAATTCTTTAGGACCAGGCGAGTTATTGCATCACTACGGAACAATCGATCAAAAAGCTCACTTTTTACCTAGACTTGCCAAGGGCATTGATATTCCATGTTTTGCCTTAACAGAGCCTGATGCGGGTAGTGATGCGACATCCATTAAGTCAGAAGCGATTGTTGTACAGAAAATAATTGATGGTCAATCGATATTAGGTCTTAATCTGACACTGAATAAGCGTTGGATAACATTATCTCCTGTTGCGACGTTGATTGGATTGGCTGTTGCGTTAAAAGATCCAGATGGTTTACTGCAAGGTATTGGTGAAGAAGGGATCACTTGTTTATTAATTCCTCGCGATACAGAACATCTTGAAATCGGTCATCGGCACTTGCCCGCAGAGCAATCATTCATGAATGGTACTATCCGAGGTGAAGATATTTTTGTACCCATCACCAGTATTATCGGAGGTCAAGAAAAAGCAGGTCATGGTTGGCAAATGTTGGTGGAATGCTTATCAATTGGCCGTTCTATTTCTCTACCAGCATTGGCTGCGGCATCATCATCGGTTTCTTATTTGACTACCGGTGCATTTGCTCGTATTCGTCGTCAGTTTAATGTTGAAATTGCGCAGTTTGAGGGTGTTGAAGAAAAATTAGCTGAAATTGCCGGATTGAACTATTTGGTCAATGCAACCAGGTTATTAACGGTGGCTGCTGTTAATGAACATAAAAAACCTTCTGTTGCATCTGCAATAACTAAATATTTTAATACAGAGCTTGCACGTACTGTTATTAATGATGCAATGGATGTTCATGGTGGGCGCGTGGTTGTAACAGGCCCTCGTAACTATTTATTCGGTTTCTACCAAGGTATACCTATCTCTGTGACTGTGGAAGGTGCCAATATTATGTCGCGTAATTTATTGATCTTTGGTCAAGGATCCATGGCATGCCATCCATTTGTTAGAGATGAATTTTACGCTATCACGAATGGTGATAAAAAAGGCTTTAGGCAACTCATTTGGCAACATGTTGCTTATTTTTTACGAAATTTGGCAAAAACCATTTGTTCTGCATGGACAGGTGGGGTATTTATTACGGTGCCTAAAAATAGTTTAAAAAGAGAGTATCAACGTTTGGCTCGTTTAAGTCATGCGTTTGCATGGCTTGCTGATTTTTCATTGATGTATTTAGGTGGAGATTTAAAACGAAAAGAACGCCTTTCCGCTCGTCTTGCTGATGGCATGTCATATTTGTATATGGCAATGGCCGCGTTACGTTATTATCAACAACGCGAAGAACATGTTGATCAACGTGTGCATGCTAAGTGGGCTGTAAGCTATTGTTTTTATCAAGCACAAAAGTCTATGATTGCTTTTTGTCATAACCTACCATCACGTTTTTTAGGTGTTTTTGTGCGGTTTATTGCCTTTCCTTTTGGTCAAACCATGCAATATCCAACCGATAAACAGGATCATCAATTGGCACGTTTAATGACACAAAATAATGCATATCGGAATGATTTATTAAAATGGGTGTATTTAAGTGGTGATTCAAATCAGCCTGTGGATAAAATGGAAAATGCGTTACAAATGATGATCGCTCAAAATGAAACGTATAAAAAAATTAATGATTTAAAGCGTTATAAATCCGTCTATTTAGTTGAAAAAATGGCTGAAAAAGTGCTGAAAGGCGAATTAACACAACAAGAAATGGATGCTATTGTTGCTGTGGAAAAAGCGCGTTGGGATGCTATTCAGGTGGATGAGTTTTCTGCTGAATCCATTAAGGACCACTCCTTCAAATCATTGATTGATGAAGTTAAAACGCCGTTTGCAAGTTGATTAAGGGTATAAGTATGAGTACTTTTGAATTACGTTCTGAATCGCTGGCAAAAATTCTGGAAATTGCTGGCTCTCGAGAGGAAACGTTAAGTTATTTTCAATCTTCTCTTAATGAGAAGATTAATGCTGCAGAGGCTCAAGCGGACTTTAGCGATTTTATGCCAGAGCTTGAGCGTTTAATAGATAATGCTATTTATCAAGAGCAACGTTTGAGTCAACTTGATCCATGGTCTGGTTCCTTAAGTACCCTGTCTCAATTGCATGATATATATAAAGCAACTGAATTTAGTGGCTTCCAGGACTTTATGGCGAGTAAATCAGCCAATAGCGTGCCTGTGGAACAAATCACTTTAGATTGTATGATTGGCGATGGTGCTGAGTTTAAGCGAGCTTATTCTATTAACGGGCAACAGCTAGACGGCGAAGCATTGGATGCGATGGATACATTATTTAATGCATGGTTAGCACAGCCAGAAAATAACATGATTATGAAAGATGGTGTGATTTATGCGGCTGCAGACTCCGGTGAAATTAAACCGGATCAATCTGCTGCCGTTGCGCTTGCTCGAGCTGAAAAAATACGTGAAATGTTGCGTGATAATACACACGGTTTTGAACATTATGTACAGCAAAAAAAGGAGAGTGCGCGTGTTAACATTGTGCAACATAACGCTGAAAAAGACGAACCCATGCCTTCATAAGGTGTTCGCTTGAGCAAGTCGCTGAGGTGAGCCTATATCTATCCATTGGCCGGTATGAATACTCGCGTAAGCTTGTTGTTTCAAAGCAAGCTGCCTTAATATGGGTGTAATTGAGTATCGGCCAATGTTGAGTTTGCTAAATAGCTCTGGTCGATAATAAGCAATGCCTGCAAAAGTGTATTGTCGGTTGTTATTGTCGAGTAAATTTAGACCAGATATACCAAAATCACCGTTAGTAAAATAAGCAGGTTTATTAATTAACACCAAATGTGCTAATCCCAATGTGGCCTTTGTATTGGGATTGTCTAATAGCGTGGGCGTTGAAAAATTATAATCGGTGTAAATATCAGCATTAACAGTCATAAAAGGAGTTTTTCCCAATAACGGTAAGGCATTGACGATGCCGCCTGCTGTTTCAAGCCCACCTGGTGGTTCAGGGGCATAACAAATCTCTACCCCCCAACGTGCACCATTGCCCAAATGATGTCTAATTTTACTGCCTAACCATGCGTGATTAACAACTATTCTATCAAATCCTGCCTGAGCCAAATGAATGACATGATGTTCAATTAACGGAATATTTTTCACAGTACACATTGCTTTAGGTGTACTATCGGTAAGAGGCTTTAGGCGTTCACCTCGGCCAGCAGCCAATATCATTGCGGTTTTCATGCGATTTCTTTTTGCTGAAATAATTGCTGTACGTTTTGTTGCATAAAATGATAAAACGGTTGTAGTTCTTCATATTTTGCAGCGCACGTCATGACATAGTTAAGCGTTAGAGGCAGGTCACGTAAATAAGCAGGTTTATGATCACGTAAGTGTAAACGACAAAACACGCCTAATACTTTTAAATGTCGCTGTAAACCACATAAATCAAATGCCCGCTGAAAGTCTTGCAGATGACAGGCCAAATGTGCTGGCATGTGTTGTTGATAGTCAATTAACCATTGCGTTACTTGCTCTGTTGGCCAATGAATGTAGCAGTCTTTAAGCAAGGACACGAGATCATAGGTATAGGGGCCGGACATTGCGTCTTGAAAATCAATGACACCTATCGTATCGCCTACTAGCATTAAATTACGTGAATGGTAATCGCGGTGAATGAATACTTGAGGTTGGGTTGCAATTTGTGTTGTTAACCATTCAAATGCTTGATCAAGTATTTGCTCATCATGGTTTGACAGATGGATGTTGAGCCATGCATTTAAAAACCATTGTTTAAATACAGTTAATTCATTTTTCATAAATGTTGTATCAAACGCAGGTAATTCAGAGCACGGTGTTGTTTGCATTTGAACCAGTGTTTTCATTGCCAATGAATATAATGTATTGGCATTTTCAGTGTTTATCGCACTTAATAAAAGTTTATCACCTAAGTCTTCCAGCAGTGCAAACCCTTGTGTGTAATCAACAGCATAAATACAAGGGGTGATAATGTTGTTGTTGGAAAGAAGATTAGCTACATGAATAAAAGGTTTTAGAGCCTCCTTTTCAGGTGGCGCATCCATTACAACACGAGTAAGCCCATGGGTATGTAACCTGTAATAACGTCTAAAACTAGCATCCCCTGCAAGAGGGGCTATGGTATAGTCACTTTCGCCTAAAATTGTTTTCAGCCATTCGTTAAGTGCGTTTTGTCTTGTTTGCATGGTATACTTTGTGCCCTCGTTAAGCCAGCCGGGATCATAAGGCATTTTAGTGGTTTTGAAAATCAGGTTTTATTATACGTTAGCAAGTGTTGCGCTGCTAGTTGCAAGTTGGGTCTTGAACGTGGCTCCTTGCAATAGTGCTCAGGCACCCGTCATTCACATGGAGCCCGTTCAGGCTTGTGTGATTGCAAAAGGGCGATTCCTGACCCGTTCTGATCGTGCAAAAATCGCTCAGTGCTTGGGTTGGAATGAGCAGGTATCATCTTTTTGTCATGGTGCTTATCAACCCATTGTTATTACGCCACTGGCCGATCCCAATGAAACACAAATCATGGCTGATCGTGTATCTTTTTTTGCACAAGGCCGCTCGGAATTGGCTGGTAATGTCAATGTGCACCAACAACAGCGTATCGTTAATGCACAAACGGCTTATGTTTATAGAGATGCCAAAACGAACCAGGTTACTAAAATTGAATTGTTAGATAATGTTCGCTATCTCGAACCAGGCCGTTTAATGGTCGCTAAAAAAGTAACGATTAACCCAAATGATAAATCAGGTCATATTGAAGATGTGTTGTATCGTTTTGATGTGAAACGTGCTGCTGCGCAATTACCTGCTTGGGGACGAGCAAATTTTATTGAGCGATTTGCGAATCAGAATTATCTCTTAAAAAAAGCAACGTATAGTACTTGCGCGCCACAAGATAGGTCTTGGCAAATTGAAGCAGATGAAATCACGCTTAATCATGCCGGTAAAACAGGCGTTGCTAAAAATGCTTGGTTACGTGTAGCAGACGTGCCTTTAATTTATACACCATACATGAGTTTTCCGACGACTAAAGAACGAAAGTCAGGATTTATCATGCCTATTTATGGTTATTCCAACGTGGGTGGCTTTGATTTAGCCTTGCCATATTATTGGAATATCGCGCCTAACGTGGATGCAACTATTATTCCTCATGAATATACTCGCCGTGGAACAATGCTTGGTGGAAATTTACGATTTTTGACGTCTAACTCCGTGGGTAAAATAGGTGGTAATTTTTTACCACATGATAATGCATATAATCAGTTCTTAATGTCACATCGTGATGAATTTCCTGAACTAGACGGATTGTCAACGGATCGATGGTCGTTGTTAATGCATGAAAGCACTCAATTTTCTCCTCGACTACGTATGAATATTAATTATCAGCAGGTGTCGGATGATTAT
This sequence comes from uncultured Legionella sp., assembly GCA_964576655.1. GTDB lineage: Bacteria > Pseudomonadota > Gammaproteobacteria > Legionellales > Legionellaceae > DDPF01. The sequence continues at coordinate 6,682 of CAZNVR010000054.1, forward strand.
TACTTGCAAGATTTTAGTAGTAATTTGGCGATTTTAACGCAAAATCAATTGTTACGCGAAGGCGATCTGAATTATACAACCGATCATTGGTTATTTCGTGGAATGGTACAAAGTTATCAAACATTACACCCTATTAATCAATCAGCGGTTGCCGATGCTTATGAGCGACTCCCTCAGCTTATTGCCAAAGGGGCTTATAATGATTTACCGTTGAATACTAATTTTACCATGTTAGGGCAGTTTGATTATTTTCGTTGGCCTAACAATGAATACCCATTACCACAAGGCGCAAGGTATCACGTTAGTCCTACATTAACAGCACCTATGATAAGACCATGGGGGTATTTAACGCCTCAGGTGCAATTGGTTGAAAATTACTATGATTTATATTCAGGAAGTATGCATTCAACCAATGCCTTGAATAGAACCATTCCACGTTTTAGTGTGGATAGTGGATTAACATTTGAAAGAACAAGCATGTTATTAGGACATGCATACACGCAAACATTTGAACCACGATTATATTATTTGAATGTGCCCTATCAAAACCAAAGCTTAGTTCCGTCTTTTGATTCAGCCTACATGATTTTTAATTATGAACAATTATTTCGTAACAATCGTTTTTCAGGGTTTGATCGTATAGGGGATGGAAATCAGCTAGCGTATGGTTTTACTTCACGTTGGATTTCAGAACATACAGGCCAGGAACGTGCGAGCATCGCTGTAGGTCAATTACGTTATTTTGCAGAAAGGCGCGTGCAATTATGTTATCGGGTCGATGGTGATTGTACCGATACACCGTATGCATTAGGTTTTTTATCCCCCAAAGCAGAGACCTCTCCAATTGCATCTCAAGCGAGCTATCAAATTAACCCTGTTTGGGCCGTGAGCGGTGATTATATTTGGGATACATATACTCGTGCGACCAATAATGCTGATGTTAATTTGCATTATCGACCAGCGATGAATCAAATGTTTAATTTTGGTTATTCTTATTTAGTTAGCGGTAATATTGTCGTGATTCCCAATAACTCACCACAAATTAAGCCCTTGCACCAGGCAACAACAGCATTTACATGGCCCTTGACGGAGAACTGGAGCACTATCGGTGCTTATAGTTATAACATTAGCGAAGGATATAATATGATGGCCTTGGCGGGTTTACAGTATGATAGTTGCTGTTGGGCATACCGCTTATTGGGTGGGCATGTTTTTAAAGATTTATCTCCCAATGGTTTAACACCACAATATAATAACAATGTATATTTTCAAGTATTATTAAAAGGATTAGGTTCAGCTGCAATTAGTGATCCTGCAAGTACAATTCAAACCTACTTGCCAGGATATTTTGATATATTCCATCGTTAGCTTGTATTTTTTTTTAAAATGGCCTAAATTGCATCACTAGTGCATGGTAGTCTAATAACAGGTAATTAGAATGCGAAAACAAATAATAATCCTTTTAATGTTGCTGCCTATGTTGTCCGTAGCTAAATCAGCCCAACCTCTGGATAAAGTGGTCGCTGTTGTTAATGACAATGTCTTAACTGAAAGTGAGTTAAATGCGCAGGTTGAACTGTTACGAAAACAATTAATGTCCAAAAACATGCAGTTACCTGCAGAAAATGTTTTACGCAAACAAGTCTTACAGCATTTGATTGATGAAGATATACAGCTGCAGTTAGCTAAAAATAACAATATGACAGTAGATAGTATTGAGTTAGATGAAAGCATCGCGAAAATTGCTGCTGAGAATAAACTATCGTTAACTGAATTACGCGAAGAGCTGTCCAAACAAGGGTTAACTTGGGAAAATTATCGTGAAGCAATTCGTCGGGAAATGTTAATTTCTCGCATGCAACAACGCTCAGTCGGTAAAGATGTTGTTGTTTCAGCGCAACAAGTCGATGATTATTTGAAAACAGCGGTTCAAAATGAAAAAATTCAACAACTCTTTCATGTAGCGAATATTGTCATTCCACTTCCTGAAGCACCGACCACCGAACAATTAAATAAAGCGCGAGCAAAAGCTGTGGCGTTACTTCAAAAAATTAAAAAAGGCGATGATTTTAATCGATTGGCAATTGCTGAATCTAGTGGCGAATTTGCATTAGAAGGGGGCGATTTAGGTGATCGACACTTAGCTGAGCTACCGGAAGTATTTGCGAATGAAGTCATTCGCATGAACGTTGGCGATGTAGCGGGTCCTATACGTACAGGCAATGGGTTTCAGTTAATTAAATTAGTGTCTATTAATGAAAATCAACAACATCACGAAGTGATGAAAACCCACGTAAGACATATTTTACTTAAGCAAGATGCCAATACAACAACAGCAGAAGCTGAGAAAAAAATTAACAATTTAACTCAACAGCTAAAATCAGGAAAAGATTTTGCAGAAATGGCTAAAAAATACTCATTGGATGCAGCGAGTGCCGTTAAAGGAGGCGATTTGGGCTGGGTTGTTGCTGATGAGTTGGTTCCTGCTTTTGCAACAGCAATGAATGCGTTGCCTTTACATACGATAAGTCAGCCTGTAAAAACACCATTTGGTTGGCATTTGATCGAAGTATTAGAGCGTAAAACAGTAGATGATTCAGACATGTTTAAACGTCAACAAGTTCGACAGTTTCTGCATCAACGCAAATTTGCAGAAGCGGTACAAAATTGGCAACAACATATAAGAACAGATGCCTACGTGAATATTCTAGATAAAGAATTAGCATAATGGGATTACACAATGAGACCCATATTAGTTAGTAGTGGTGAACCTGCTGGCATAGGCCCTGAACTATGCCTTGATTTAGTAGATAGTGACTATCCTGTGGTGGTCATCGCAGATAAAGCACTGTTGATAGAACGAGCAAAATTATTAGGACGTCACATTGAGTTTTGTGATTATCAAAAAGATATACCTGTCGTTAAAAAGCCAAATCAATTAATCGTTTTATCTTGCTCATGCGCAACACCGTCTCTTCCTGGTCAATTGGATTCACGAAATGCATCATATGTAATAGATATGTTAACGTTGGCAACCCAGCTATGTTTATCAAAAGAATTTTCAGCCCTGGTAACAGCACCGGTTAATAAAGCTGTTATCAATCAAGCAGGTATTGCATTCACAGGACATACAGAATTTTTGGCACATCTTTGTCAAACACCTACTGTTGTGATGATGTTAATGTGTGAAGCAATGAAAGTAGCCCTGGTAACAACGCATTTACCGTTAAAAGATGTTGCCGATGCAATCACCTCAGATTTATTAACAAAAATAATAACTATATTAGATAGAAGCCTTAAATCTGATTTTGCAATTGAGCGACCAATCATTCATGTTGCTGGTTTAAATCCTCATGCCGGTGAATCAGGGTATTTGGGGCGGGAAGAAATTGAAACCATTTCGCCAACATTAATTTCATTACAGCAACAAGGGATTGATGTTGAAGGACCATTTCCTGCAGATACAATGTTTGCTTCTAAAAACAACTGCGATGCATACGTTGCTATGTATCATGATCAAGGTTTACCCGTACTAAAATATGCAGATTTCGCGCGTGCTATTAATGTAACGTTGGGTTTGCCTATTATTCGTACCTCAGTAGATCATGGAACTGCACTGGAATTGGCAGGTACAGGGCAAGCTGATTCAGCGAGTTTGTTGGTTGCTGTAGCAACGGCTGTAAACATGGTAAAAAATAATCTATGACTATTATTAGTTTAATCGCTGCAGTAGATACAAATGGGGGATTGGGTAAAAATAATCAATTGTTATGCCATCTTCCCGCTGATCTCAAGCATTTTAAAGAACATACCTTAGGGAAGCCCATTATCATGGGGCGTAAAACATTCGAATCGATTGGCAAGGCACTCCCTGGTCGTTTAAATATTGTATTAAGTAAACAAAATATATTAATCGATGGTGTAACTGTTGTTCACTCTTTGAAACAAGCACTGGATTTAGTTGGGGATGTACCTGAAGTAATGATTATAGGAGGTAGTGTTGTGTTTGCAGAAGCATTACCTCTTGCGCAGCGCATTTATCTAACTATCATTCAGCATCAGTTTTTTGCTGATGTATTTTTCCCTGATTTAAATATGAATCATTGGCAACTGCAAAAAGAAACCCTTTATTCTCATGATGTTAAAAACCAATTTGATATGTTATTTTGCCACTACGATCGAATATAATTCAAGATGAATTATTATCTTTCTTAAAAAAGATATGCGTTGAAATTAATTTAAAAAAAGTGAAGAAAGTGTTTGACAATGGGATGGGAATGAGTAGAATACGCTGCATGCCTTCGGGGCGAAGTTCATTAAGAAGATAAGA
>CAZNVR010000055.1:0-10770 GCA_964576655.1 uncultured Legionella sp.
TTTTATTGCTTATTGAAACACTAAATCAAGATAATGCTATCGATGGTATTCTTGGACAATTGCCCCTTCCTGCTCATATTAATACGCAAGCCGTAATCACACAGATCAATCCGTTTAAAGACGTCGATGGCTTTCATCCTTTCAATATGGGAAAACTTGCCCAAGGAAATCCTTATTTAAGACCTTGTACTCCTTTGGGTATAATGGTTCTATTAGAAGCAAATCAACTGTCAGTAGCAGGAAAACATGCTGTTATTATTGGTGCATCAAATATTGTAGGCAAACCCATGGCACTTGAACTAATCAATGCGCATGCTACAGTGACGATTTGCCGACGCGCAACAACGCATTTGGAGCATCATGTGCGAATGGCGGATATTATCGTGGTTGCCACAGGAAAAACCGATGTAATTAATACAGAGTGGCTGCAACCTCATCAAATTTTAATTGATATAGGTATACATCGACGAGCTGATGGCACGCTACATGGGGATGTTGATTTTCTTCAGGCCCAAAAAAAAGTGGCTTGGATCACACCTGTTCCAGGTGGCGCAGGCCCAATGACCATTTGTATGTTATTACAAAATACACTTAACGCATCAATAAGCCTGCAATCAAACCATAGCGGCTGATCTTTGGCTACTTATCAAAATAATGCCAATCAAACTCACCATCTAATTCACCCTCAAAATACTCTAACTCTGCTTTAAGTCGTTTATGTTCTAACCTATTTTCCAACATTTGTCGCACATGTTTTTTGTGAGAAACATCTTCTTTGTCCTCTTCATAACTGCAATCCATATACGTATATTGGTCATCATCATTTTTATGCAGGCTCATTTTATACTCCAAATTTATCCACATTCGTTAGTAGTATAGTCCAACAACTCAAACTGTGCATTTTTAAAACCAAAATATAATTAAAACAGGATACCTGCTATACTTCGTGTTTACTCACTCAGGCTATATCTCATGCTCAGTTATCAACATGGCTATCATGCCGGCAATTTTGCCGATGTGGTCAAACATACTATTCTTTCGCGTTTAATCGACTATATGACCCAAAAAGATAAACCTTTATTTTATCTTGAAACACATTCCGGACGAGGAGTGTACGATTTACACAGTCCACAATCATTAAAAACAACTGAAGCACGCGATGGCATCCATTTATTATGGGAACAACGTCAACAATTACCCAGTCTTTTTAATTCATACTTAAAATCCATTCGACACATAAACTCCAAAGATGTCTTACGCTATTATCCAGGCTCACCTGAAATAGCCATTCAATCTTTTCGGGAACAAGACAGAATGTTTTTCAGTGAACTGCATTCGGGCGAATTTAACTATTTAACTCAATTGCCAAAACAAGGTAAACGCGTTTTTTATAGCGACCAGGACGGCATGAAAAATCTTGCTGCATTATTACCCCCTCCTGAACGACGAGGTTTAATTTTTCTAGATCCCTCTTATGAAATTAAAACCGAATATCGTGAAATACCCATTGCTTTAAAAACAGCTTATCAACGGTTTTCAACTGGTGTTTATTGTTTATGGTACCCGTTGGTTGATAATAAATTACATCAACAATTAATTAGAGGACTAAAGAATATAGGCGCTAATAGTCTTCAAGTAGAATTTTATTTAACAGGGGAAAACAAACCTGGAATGACCGGGTGTGGCTTATGGATTATTAACCCACCTTATGTTTTACCAGAGGAATTAAAATTAATCTTGCAGGCTTTGCGTAAAATATTTAATCCTGGGGTGTCATCTTATTTAATGGAAACCATAAAGGGATAAGGATTTCGACGGCATTTAACAATGAATGGACTCCATATGGAACAACCACATCCTCTTCAGTCATTAAATGACAACTACATTTGGGTCATCAATCATTTCAACCAATCTACATTTATGTGCGTAGACCCAGGTGATGCAACGCCTGTGCTTGATTATGCCAAAGCAACAGGATTACAACTAAGCCACATTCTGCTCACCCATCATCATCATGATCATATCGGTGGCGTAGCAGAATTATTAAATATGTTTCCTAAAATAAAAATCTACGCACCCAACGACTCTAGAATTCCACAATCAACAATATCCACTGATGGCATAATATCTATCGAAAACTACCGTTTTGAAGTGCTAAATACTCCCGGACACACATCCTCACATCGATGCTATTACGAACCAACATTAAAATGGCTATTTTGTGGTGATACGCTTTTTTCAGGCGGATGCGGGCGCGTGTTTGATGGAACAATGCTTGACTTATATCAATCGATACTACGCTTAAGGGATCTACCCGAGGACGTTCAAGTGTATTGTGGACATGAATATACCCGTCAAAACTTACGTTTTGCTTTAACTATTGAACCCGATAATGAGTTTTTAAAAAATTATTTAATTACTTTACAAAAAAATAAAACTAAATTATCTCTACCATCAAACATAGCGATTGAAAAAAAACTTAACCCTTTTATGAGAACGGACACACGTTCAATACAAAACTATGCGATTAAAAATGGGCTTAACCCTGCGGATTTGTTTGTAATTTTCACTCACATCAGAAACAAAAAAGATCTTTTTAATTAATAACAGATCTCATGGGTTAATAAAAAATCAACGGGGTTTATTCTTTTTAATTTTTTTAGTAAACTGCTGCTTACTATTTTAAATCAGGTCGTACCATTGAAGTTTAAATTAAAAACATTGTTTTATTTATTCCTGATTTTACCATGCGTAATCTATTCACAGATTGCATCATCTCAAAACACACCTAATGTATGGGACGTGTTACGCAAAGAATTTGTTCTAAACCATGAAGTCACTCAACCAGAAGTTCAAAATCAATTACGATGGTTAGTTGCTCACCCTAGTTATTTGCAAAAACTGGCCCAATCTGAGCCGTATATGTACCACATTATTACCGAAATTAAAAAACGACATATTCCCGGTGAAATTGCATTAATCCCAATGATTGAAAGCTCGTATGACCCTTTTGCATATTCTGGTGCTGGAGCTGCCGGGTTATGGCAACTGATGCCAGGTACAGGAACTGACTTAGGGCTCAAACAAGATTGGTGGTTTGATGGCCGACGTAGTATTCGACCCGCTACGGATGCAGCACTTAATTATTTGGTTTATTTAAATAAATTTTTTAATGGTGATTGGATATTAGCCTTTGCAGCCTATGATTCAGGCGAAGGAACCATGGCTCGTATCATAAAAAATAGCCATCAAACAGGTAAAATACATTTTTGGTCTCTGCCTGTGCCCAATGAAACAAAAGCTTATATTCCACGACTATTAGCACTTGCTGAAATTATTCAAAATCCAGGTCGATATAAAATACAATTACCTGATATCCCTCATACCCCTTATTTTGAAGAAGTAAACATCGGCAGCCAAATTGATTTAAGCAATGCCGCAAAACTTGCAGGTATTTCGTATCATGACCTGATTAAATTAAATCCAGGTTTTAATCGATGGGCGACCGCTCCTTATCGGCCATATAAATTATTAATTCCTGCTAACCGAGTAGAAAACTTCAATCGGAATTTAGCCAATTTTCCAGAAGATCAACGCGTAAGTTGGACTCGTCACCAAGTGAGCGCAGGAGACAATTTAAATTTAATTGCACAACGCTATCACACAACAATTAATCTGATTAAAGAACTCAATCAGTTAAAATCTAATTCCGTTAAAAAAGGTCAATATGTTTTAATTCCTAAAGCAAAAACCATGACACTATCGGAAAAAGAAAAAACCATCCCAACATTACCAACACACCAACTACAAACAGCTCCAATCAAACCTCGCTTTACTGCCCCCAAAATATATAAAACGATACATATTGTTCAACAAAACGAATCTTTGAATCAAATTGAAAAAAAATATGGGGTTTCAGCAACCCAAATTAAACTCTGGAATAAGCTACCCTCAGCACAATCACTGCATAAAGGACAGCAACTTGTGATTTGGCGTCAAAATCAGGCTTCTGGCGTTTATGTGGTTAAAAAAGGAGATAATTTAGGACAAATTTCTAGAGAAACTCATGTGAAACTAGCTACATTGGTTCAACTAAACCCAAATCTTAGACAGCGTTTAATAAAACCTGGTCAGCGAATTAAATTAGGCTAGGAACCTGGTTAACAGGTAAATTTTAACTTGATAAGCATAGTCTCAATCTAACCTGACAAAAGGTCAGATATTTAATGAACGACATTTATAAGATCTGCTATACTTAAATCTCACTTAAGGGTCCATTTAAGCCATGAAAATATTATTTGATTTTTTCCCGATACTGCTTTTTTTCATTTGTTATAAATTTTATGGCATATATACAGCAACTGCTGTCGCAATGGCGGCCTCCCTTGCTCAAGTCATATTACATCGAATCAAACATCAACGTTATGAAAAATTACACCTAATTAGTTTAGGCTTAATTCTTGTGTTGGGCGGTGCTACATTATTTTTTCATAATCCTTGGTTTATTAAATGGAAACCCACTGGCATCTACTGGTTATCCGCGATTGTTTTCATGGGCTCATCACTTATTGGAAAAAAACCATTAATTCAAAAAATGATGGAAAATAATGTTAATTTGCCTCAAAAAATTTGGTTACGCTTAAATACAGCATGGGCTATTTATTTTCTACTCATGGGTGGATTAAATATTTATGTCGCTTATTGTTACGATACAGATGTATGGGTTAACTTCAAATTATTTGGTGGCGCAGGTTTTATGCTATTTTTCGTGTTTATCCAAGCGATTTATTTAACAAAGCATGCGATTGAGCCTCCGGCAGAAGAGCCTCACTAATCGTTTATTATCCAAGCTGTAAGCCTTACCAGGAGATACAGATGCGATTATTGCTGGTTGAAGATGATGAATTACTAGGTGACGCGGTTAAAACAGGACTAACCCAATTTGGTTATGTCGTTGATTGGCTTAAAGATGGCATTACCGCACGCTCTGCAATTAAAACAGAAACATTTGAACTCATTATTCTTGATTTAGGCTTACCTAAATTATCCGGAATCAGTTTATTGCAAGGCATTCGTCATGATCAAAATACCACTCCTGTTATTATTTTAACGGCTCGAGAATCAATCGAAGACAGGATAAAAGGCCTGGATAGTGGTGCGGATGATTATATTGTTAAACCGTTTGACTTAAATGAACTCAGCGCTCGGATTAGAGCGTTGATAAGACGTTCTCAAGGACGAGCGGATACAACACTACAATACAGAAATATCATTTTAGATCCAGCCGCACATTCAGTAACCCTTGATAACACCCTAATAAACATTCCCAGACGTGAATTTGCTTTATTACAAAAATTACTGGAAAACTGCGGACAAGTGCTTTCACGAGATCAGCTCATGCAAAGTATTTATGGTTGGGATGAAGATGTCGATAGTAATGCGCTTGAAGTTTATATTCATAATTTACGCAAAAAACTTAAAGCAAATTTTATACGTACAATTCGTGGGGTGGGGTATATGGCCGAAAAAAAAGATAAAATAGCATGAAGTCGTCTATACGAAAATTTTTACTTACCAATCTGTTATTAGCGATTGCTGTTACAACAACCCTGACTGTTATCGGTAACTATTATCTAGACCAAAAAGATATTCAAGAACACCTAGATACACTCATGGCTGTATCAGCACTTTCATATCAAGCCCTGTTAGGAGATGATATACACAAACGTCACCTGCCAAAAATCCAAAAAAACTTACAACATATCCCGCAAAAAATTGAATCGTATTACCCCAAGCCTCAGTTTTATGAACAAGAGCTGGATTATTATCTTGACCGATTTAACCTTCAGGTTTGGAGTGATGATGGCAAATTGTTACTACACTCACCCAATGCTCCATCAACGCCGTTAAATACACCCATCACCGGCTTTAGTGACAATATTGTTGATGATGTTAAATGGCGTGTATTTTCTACACACAACCCAGAAACTCAAGCAAAAACAGTCGTTGCGGAAAGATATAACACACGTGATGATTTAGGCCAACGTATTGCACAAGATGATCTTTATATCATGCTGCTTACTTTTCCATTATCAGCCTTACTTATATGGCTTATTATTGGGCAAGGATTAAAAAGCCTAGATCGCGTTGCACAAGAAGTTTCCAATCGTGCACCTAGCCACTTAGAGCATGTAGATATTGCCGATGTCCCTACAGAAATGAAACCATTAGTAGATGAACTAAACAAACTTTTCTTTCGTCTTAAAGAAGGTTTTGAACGAGAAAAACGCTTTACTGCCGATGCAGCGCACGAACTAAGAACACCTCTTGCAGCCCTTAAAACACAAGCGCAAGTCGCTTTAAATAGTAATAACATAGAAGAGAAGAATATTGCTTTACAAAAACTAATTAGCAGTGTTAATCGCAGCACTCATATTGTTCAACAGTTACTAACCATGCATAAACTTGTTCCGGAAGCAGCCAGTATTAATGATTTAGATGATGTAGATTTACCGCGCGTAACACGCGAAATCTTGGCCATGTTAGCCCCGGCAGCTATAGAAAAAAACATTGAACTGGAATTTGAGTCCAGTGACAATACACCAACTTTTTCTGGAAACTCAACAGCAATTGGTATTTTAATTCGAAATATAGTGGACAATGCGATCCGTTATTGCGAAACACAAGGCAAAATAATGGTACGTGTATATTCATTAAATACGGAGATTGTTTTAGAAGTTCAAGATAATGGGCCTGGAATTCCTGTTGAATTACAAGCCCGAGTATTTGAACGTTTTTTTCGTGTATTAGGTCACAAAAGCTCAGGAAGCGGCCTGGGATTAGCGATTGTCCAACAAATTTGCACATTACATAACGCACGAGTTACTTTAACAACACCCCCACATGCTTCAGGCTTAATCGTTAATGTATTTTTCCCAACGCGTTAACATATTTATCTCCCTGCTAAAACTTGTAATGCCTGACGAATTAATTGCTCACAATTTTTTTGCCCATCATCAATTTTAGTGATCACTTTAACTGCCTCCTGGTGTTTATAACCCAAGGCTTCAAGCGCACTAATCGCCTCATCGGACTGACTCATCAAGAGGGTTTGTTTTGCGGGCAAAGAGCCATTTGTTGGTAACTGTTGAATACTGTCCTTCATTTCAACAACTAAACGTTCAGCTGTTTTTTTACCAATACCAGGCAGCTTAACTAATAAATCTGTATTTTGTTGATTAATACTTTGAATAAACTCCAGTGGTGTAATACTAGATAAAATAGCCATCGCCATTTTAGGACCTACACCATTGACCTTAATCAATGCTCTAAATAATGAACGTTCTTGTTTATCATAAAACCCATAAAGCAATAACGCATCTTCGCGAACAATGGTATGAATATGTAATTCAATCATTCCTGCTTGAGCTTCTACCTGAAAAAATGTTGACAATGATGTGTCTACATCATAACCCACACCATTCACATCAATAACGAGTTTTCCAGGTTGTTGCCTATCTATAACCCGACCACTTAACCAACCTATCATCGAGAACGCCTCCTGATTGCACGACGTGGACCTGCAACTAAAGGACTATTGCGCATATGACTATGACAGATGGCAATTCCTAGTGCGTCAGCAGCATCGCTTTGTGGTGCGCTATTTAACTTCAACAAGCTCACCACCATATGTTTAACTTGCTCTTTTTGAGCCGCGCCATACCCCACCAAAGACTGTTTAACCTCACGGGCAGAATATTCACTCACACGCACGCGATGTGATGCACAAGCCACCATTGCGACACCTCGAGCATGTCCAAGTTTTAATGCAGAGCTTGGATTTTCATGCATAAAAACCTCCTCAATAGCCATTTCATGAGGACTGAATTTTTCCATTAAGTGACAAATACCATTAAAAATATCTAATAAGCGCTGACTTAACTCGCCTTCTGCCGTTCGAATACAACCACTATCAATGTATTCAAGTTTGCGATTATTTTCCCTAATAATTCCATAGCCGGTTACACGCGACCCTGGATCAATCCCTAAAATAATAGTCATTATTCTGCTGATTCAATTAAGTTTTGAGGAAACTCAGCATTACTGTAAACCGTTTGAACATCGTCTAAATCTTCTAATGCATCAATGAGTTTCTCCAAACTCTCAGCAGTCTCTTGATCTAAAGCGATGGTAGTTTGTGCGCGCATTGTTATATGAGAATGCTCAATCTCGATATTTGCATTTTTTAAGGCGCTCAAAACAGTATGATATGCTTCAACAGGCGTAATGACTTCAATTTGCCCGCCATCAATCGCAACGTCATCAGCTCCCGCTTCAATCACTATTTCCATAGCCATTTCATCTTGTGTTGTGGGTGCTAATAAAATCTCGCCTTGCTTAGTAAAAAGATAAGATACAGAACCATCTGTACCCAGGTTACCATTATATTTTGTAAATGCATGTCTAACTTCAGAAACGGTACGGTTTTTATTATCAGATAAGCAATCAACGAGTATTGCCACCCCACCTGGCCCATATCCTTCGTAACACATTTCCATCATGTTTGCGCCATCTAGTCCGCCTACACCACGCTTAATTGCATTATCAATGGTGTCACGTTTCATATTTGCTTTTAAGGCTTTGGTTACAGCATCACGCAGGCGTGCATTTGCTGACTCATCACCCCCACCGGTGCGTGCAGCTACTGAAATTTCACGAATAAGCTTGGTGAAAATTTTACCGCGTTTTGCATCTTGTACGCCTTTACGAAATTTAATATTAGCCCACTTACTATGACCTGCCATGTGAATTCCTCTTCGTTTCACTTAAAAATATAGATTGATTATACAATGCAGACGCATGCAAAAACATGTGTGTTATTAAAAATATAATGACACATGAATTATGTTCGCATCACTAGTTAGATTTCGCTACAATGCCCTCTTATTTTTAAAATGAGCGAGCTTTATGCCAAATTCAACACGCCTTAAAACCCATCATTTTTTTTTCATTTTTATCGTTTTATCATTATTTATAAAGTTAATTTGCATTGGGGCAAATGATTTATTAGTGGAAGAAGCCTATTACTGGAATTATTCAGCTCACCTGGATATCGGTTACCTTGATCACCCCCCGATGGTTGCCGTTTTGATTAAACTATTTACTAAACTTTTTGGCACAAACGAATTTGGAGTGCGTATAGCCGCTATTGTATGCTGGGGCGCAACCGCATTTTTTAGCTTCCAATTAACGCAATTAATTAAACCAGGGACAGGCAAGTATGCAGTATTTTTATTAGCAATCTTACCTTTTTTTTTCATACAATCATTGGTGATGACGCCAGATTACCCGCTGATGGTTTGTTGGGCCGCAAGCTTATACTATTTATATCAAGCCTTAGTATTAGAAAAAAAGACAGCGTGGTATGCAGCTGGTATTTGGCTAGGTCTAGGGATGCTATCAAAATACAGTATTGTCCTGTTAGCACCGGCAACATTATTGTATGTAATGATACTACCTCATGCCCGTAAAAACCTGTTACTAAAAGAGCCTTATCTGTGTGTTTTATTAACATCATTGCTTTTTTTTCCTGTCATTTACTGGAATGCAACCCATGAATGGGCTTCTTTTGCATTCCAAAGCACACGTCGCTTAAAAGAGGTATCATCCTTTTCACTTCATCATCTATTAGGTTTATTTATTGTATTTTTAACGCCATTAGGAGCCATGGGCTTTTTAAATTTATTTAAAAAAAATCAGCCCGAAGGTTGTGATTTAACAATTAAAACCATTCGATTTTTGCAAATTTACACCCTCACACCATTAGTGGTTTTTTCGTTATTTAGTTTAAATCATGAAATTAAGTTTAACTGGATTGGACCTGGACTACTTGCTATTATTCCGTGGTTGGCCATCTTAATAGCAAGTGCTCGCCCCTCTTTACGCAAAGGTTGGCTTATCACGGCGATGCTGTTATTACTGGTTTATAGCTGTATGCTTTTTTGTATTATTTTTGGTATTCCTAAACGCATTAATCAACAAGTATTTAGCAAATACATCTCATGGAGCCATTTCACACAACAAATCCATACCATCGCAACAGATATCGAACAAAAAAACCAAACCACCCCGATTATCATACCAACTGATCTATATAACATTGCCAGTGAGTTGGCCTTTTATCAGGCTAAATTTGCATCTCAAGGAAAAATATCGACTATTTATAAAGTACTTGGTAGTGATGTGTTTAATCACGAAAGTTTAATGTATCGTTATTGGTCAAAAGGCGAGGTGGTTTCAGGTAAACTAGCCCTTTTAATTGATGAAAACCCTGTGAAATTTGAAGTTCAAAATGTAACAACGCGTGTGATTCCACAATCAAACACAAACGCATTATGGTCCTATAGTCAGGGGATTGGTGAAAAAATAAGAAAATATTATTACAAAATCGTTCAAATAAAATAAAGCAATGCATTCTGTTAAATCGTGGCCGTGAGGCCACGGGCTCAGACAAAGAAACAAGAGCCCGATGAGATACTCAAGGATTAAATTCAGATTATTTTGATTGCGCCCATACAATTCGAGAATAAATAAAATAATTTAAGAATGATCCAAAAACCATACCTGTCACAAGGATTAAATTCTCCTTTAATACCCCAGGCCCTATTAACTCAACACCAAAATGTAACCAATAACTTTGTAAAAAAATGAATCCTATTGAATAAAGCATAAAAATAACCAATGATTTGGTTTTATTGATATGAGATACGG
>CAZNVR010000056.1:0-10692 GCA_964576655.1 uncultured Legionella sp.
TTATTCGATAAACACTCTTGCAAATCAAATGAAACTGAACACGTACTCCGATCCTGTAGCCATTGCTTTTGCGTCTCGAAAACATGCTCTAATTGTTTGGCTTTGAGCTGAAAATAGAGTTTTGACAAAACCTTATCGGCATATGCAAGTTTTGGTGATTGGCAAATAGTCACTTCAATTTTGGTTTCTGCATTATCACACTTAAAGCTTGCCTTATAAATTCTTGGAGTATTTGAGTTGGTGTATTCGCCTTCAAAAAAACCTCGAGCACCACAATAACCATTGGCTACGTCTACACTGCCCTGCGGAATATTAACTGTAATTACTTTATTTGATAAAGAAATATTAATCGGAACCAAACTTGTCTTATCTTCTCTATTAATATTTGAGTCTTTAAGTTGAAAGATCGCAGCATGCTTGGATAATACCGTTAACTCTTCATCAATCTCACAAGTATGAGCTCCATTTGCCGTATTTATTATAATTTTGCATTTCATCTCTTTGCAGTTTTTTATATCTACTTGGCCAAGATCACTTATCCACGTACCTTGAAACGAATTTGTTGCTTTTGCTGTCAAACAGCAGAGTCCAGACAATACCGTCAATAAAACAAGCATAATGATATTTAATTGACTTTTTTTTAACATAAGAACCCTGTACGTCTGTGTTTTTCTATCTTAATCAGCAATTATTTACCACAACAAAATTTATTAATTAACGGCAATAATGGTGGTGTGTAACCTAATATTTTTTTTGCTGCTTTAATATTTTTTTGTTCATGATTAAATCTTTTTTGCATCTCGTTTGTTTTTGAATTGAGGTCATCTTTTTTCACCCCAATTTCATCCGCCACAGTATAACTTTCTTTATCTAAAAGTATTTTTTTAGAGCTGGGATCGATGATGCGATACTCTCCAAAATCTGAACAAACACTTCCCCCACAAGTCTCTTCCAACAATAAATATTGTTTATGATCAAAACCTTCAATACAAGCAACATACATATGATCTGTACAAGCTTGATATAATATTTTTTTTGTTTTTCCATTTAACTGATAGTAAATTTTATAATTTGGGCATTCAGATTCTACAGAGTCATCCGCTTTAACCAACATAGATGTACCGGCACATTGGCTTTCGTATGTTGCCCCAAAAGCAACTGACGTAATCTGAAATGCGATTAAAACAAGCGTCAAAATTTTTTTTATTCTCATATAACAATCATCATCTGTCTATTCAAATAAAAAACCGTGCCTAAAATTTTGCAATCAACCAATTCATTACTATGAATATCTGGCCAATTTTTATTAATAGCAAGCAATTCAAACTGCTGAGTAACCTTGGAAATGGATACTTGTTTATAACGGCGAATAATAACCTCGGGGTTGTTTTCACTTTTGACTACAACAAAACTGCCCGGCTTTGGCGTAAAATCTGGATTAATGATCAACACGTCATTTAATCTTAACTCAGGTTCCATACTGTCATTATCGACTCTAAGCGCAAAAGCATTTTTACCCACAATTTTAGCAAGCTCAGTAGTTATTGGAATAAATACTACCTCTTCCTCATATTCATCATCTTGTATCGCTTGAATCCAATACTGGGGATTATCTACCTGTTCAGAATGCAGCAAAGGAACAAATGCCCCAACATAATTTCGATCTAGGGGATGTGGTTGCTTACGTTCTGTAAGGCACATAAGAAACGCAGGAGAGACCTCAAGTACACTCGCCAACTGCTTTATTTCTTCAGCGCCGGGCGTCCGAATACCCTTCTCCCAATTATTAATACGGGGCTGCTTTAACCCACCTGCCAATTCTGCGAGTTTTGCTTGGGTCAATCCCTTTGCTTTTCGCTCACTCTGAATTCTTTGGCCAATTAAATTTTTAATATTAGTCATGTCGTATTTTATTTCCCATATGGAATAATTAATTATTGAAAATAACACTAAAAGTGATTAAATCAATCGAAAATTATCACTAAAATACATATGTTCTCGGCGTTTTATTCAAATATACCATAAATTAAAAATAATAACGATTAATCTCACAAGAGAAGCATCAAATCTTGGCAGATAGATCAACAGGTATTTTATGGATTTTATAATTACGGGCGTTGAACAGGAAGCATTGTGTGGATTACCGCACTCACAGGGTAAGATAAGGGCGATATTTAAGAGTATGCTCACGTTTTAAAAACCACAAAGTTAAGCACGCTATCAGCAACGCAATCATTGCCAGAACGGATGTAATTCCATTAGCATAATATTCTGAAAACATCTTAAATGTCATTACTTGGAACCTGTATAAACCCTTTGAGAACCCGCAAATAGATAAAAAAATAAAATAGATATAAATCAATAAGTTAATTGGTGGAGGCGGCGGCTACTGAATAGATGGCTATGATCTACTTGTGGCTTGGGTTGTTCTAAGAGGTTGAATAATGTTACCCCGAAAGTTACCCCTGAATGAAAGTTGTTACCCTATTTAAATCGCAATGATCTATATTATTTTAGGAGGATATAAAATTTAAACCTAATTTTTAGCTATTATTCACATCTCTTCTTCTCTTTGCTTCTTCTCTCCATTTTTTTTCGATTCCAATCAAATTATCTCTCGTCTGCGCAGGCATGATATTAACTGGCAGATATTCAAGCAATCTACCTAAAATTAAATTTGACTCCACACTCCAAACTTCTAAAATGCCATTTGCAATTATTTCCCCATAAAATCGATAAACATCTGCAAATTGCGATGCTGCATTTGGCGTACCATCATCTGATAAACCAGCTCCGGTCATTGGCTCGAAAATTAATTTTTCACGTGGGAAGTCCAATGCTAAAGGAATTATAACTTTACCATCACGTGTCAATGTTAAATAAATAACACCATTAGTAATACTGATAACTGTTGCAGACAGTTTCTCAAATGCTCTAAATTTTCGTTTCCCCCACAGCCGTAAACTAATTGCCTGAGGAATTTGAACTTCTGTTATTGATAGGCTCTGTCCTGCTTTCAATTTTTCAGAAACATTTCTTCCTAGAAGATAATGAAAACCTTCTAACTCATATAAGTGTTCTTTAGTAATTGTATTTGTTGTTTTAATTCCAAATTCGTCTTCTATGATAATCTTTGCTAATGCGTGGACTATTGGTTGAATTTCATAAAAGCGAATTTCGTCCTCAAGATTTTCTGGATCATAAACAGGATCAGTTCCTCCAGCATGAGCAACAGCGCATCGACATTCGGTGTAGATATAATTAGCAAGATCAGAATGTTGTTGTTTTAACTTACTAAGTCGATCTGTCAAATGCCTTAAATTATCCAGCTTATACAGATTACTTCTGATCCATTGCTTCTGAGCACCACCTTTTGGATATCTCATATTAATGATTTTATAATAACTTAAGAAAGAATATCCTAAGTGATTTAATGATAATCCTTCCCGGAATAAAGATAGGGCAAGCTGAGCCTCTTTATTTTTTGGATCTGGTAACATGGTTGGCCGGAAAAATAGTGCTGTCATACCCTTTTTTTTAATAAGCTCTAATCGCAGATGTTTGTTCAAAGCACCTTGAGTTGACGAATTCGTCCATTCAATAACAGCAATTTTACTAGGTCGATACCAAGCCAGTGCACTTAAGAACTGCATTATGAATATTTTACCTTCATTTAACTGACCTATTTTAGTAACTACCGCTACTCCTGCATAGTATTTTCTTGTAGCAGGCAATAGTAGAACTTTCCGGCCACGATAGATAATTAAAGCTTTTTTTTGAGGCCAACCTATTTGTTGTTCCACGTTTGCAAGAAGCCATTGGCCTCGTTCTCTGCCAAAAGCAACAGCCAATTGTCCATAATGGATCGGAGTGTATGATGATTGGTATTCGTCTTGAACCATATTTTCAACTCTTTTTTGTTCGATCATATTACTTTTACAGCGAAATTCGTTCCATCCTCAAACAAAAATGATCTCTTGAATCTCTGGTTTATGATATTGAGCACCACCAGCTTTAATTTCTAAATTATCAAAAAGCTTCACTGATGCTGCTGTATGCGTATGGCCACATAAAACCAAAAAGTGAATATCCTTATGGTGTTGAGCAACATCTATAATAACATCTCCGGTTGCCTTTGAAGCAAAGTAAGGGAGCCAATTTTCATCACTGGGGCGATCTTTATGCCAACTACATTCAGGAATAGGTGGTACATGAGTAGCAATAACTACTTTTTTAGTGTTGGCCGTAATTGCGCTCATTAATGTTTGTTCAAGAGTTTTAGCATCTGCATCAGCTAATTTCTGCATTTCATTTCTCAAGGCTGATTTATTCAATAAAAATGCTTGATACAGTTCGGCAATTAAACGACTGTCATTCAAGCCAACGGAGCTATGATCAAAATCGCCATAACGCGCATCAGCCCAGCCGTCATGTCCAAGCAATACCGTATCATTACTTAGTGCGATAATTTCAGGCTTCCCTAACCAAATTAATCTATTATTTTTTTGGCATAAGGACTAAATTTTCTCACGAACATTGATAACACTGCCAAAATAGTAATCATGATTACCCAATACAAAATAAATAGGTGTATTCACGTGCTTGCTAAATTCGTCGAGTATTTCACATATATCTTTCGCTTCGGCAATATCTCCAGTAATTAAGATCTTATCAGGCTCACCTTCCGCAACAGGTTCATAGAATTGCACTCTAGCGGCTGGTTTCAAGAAATTAAGATGAATGTCAGTTAACCAAGCTATTTTGTTACTATCCATTTATAGCTCCACTTGCACAATCGCTAATATCCGCTCTTTGACTATCTTTTCGCGACTCTCAGACTCTTGCGAATAATTTAAATGCCCGGGCAATGCCTGAAGAAATTGAGGGTTATTCATTAATAATGCAAACTCGGATGCAAGATATTGTTTTAGATTTTCCGAGACTGTTGCCACATCGCTTACAATTTCAGGTCGGCCATCAATTAAAGAAACGATGTCTTCCAAGTCATGGCTTAATAGAAAATCTTGCTTACCGCGATCTTTAAAAGCCTCGAGCTTTGTTGCCAGAAAATAAGGTGCAGAAATAATCTTTACATGGATTGTATCTGTTATTTCCTGCTTTATCGCATGGGCCTGAGCATCTTGATACCATCGATTAGAAAATCCAAATACGCTTTTATCTACCGGCATGACATCAATTAACACACCATCACAATCCCAGCGACAAATAGGATGCTCACCGGCAATCAACTCTTTAAATCCTTTTTGCCGGAGTTTTTTTGCAATAGCATAATAATCGGTTCTTGTAATGACATTCACAATGCAATCCACATCCACCGTATAACGTACATCGGGGGCAGCCTTGTCAGTGATTAATAATCCTGTGACACAGCCACCAACAAAAGTCACTTCATTACATAACTCTTCAAGCCGATGCGCAACCAGTGTCAGCAGATCAATATTGTGTTGTGCAGAACTTGTATTCATTACTCATCTACTTATAGTTTTTTAATAACTCTGATATTTTTTGCGTGGCAAGTTGTTTCTCACGTGCCCGACCTGAGCGAATGGCATCAATCAAGGTTAATAAATCATAAAATAAAGGATCGGGATGCTTCATAACGGACTCCGGCACGGAAGGATATAAGGGTTTAAGTGCAGCGCCTCGAGCAGTCCCTTCACCATATGGCCAAACAGGAATAGGATCATTGCCTGTTATAATTTGACTGTTTAAGCTCGGAGCTGCATAACTTGTAGGAACGCCGCGGGTTATTTCCCCAACTTGAGCAGGAAAAATATATTTAAGCCCATGAATAAAAAACTCCTCACAAGCTTGAATTATTGGCTGTGGTTTTTTGGGGGGATGGTACGGAGTCATTAATCTAGCTAAAACCAGTCTCTTGAACGCGCTGTTTATCTGCGATGGACTAAGCGATGCTATTTTGAGACCAATTATTATCGCCCTGATCAGCTAAAATCTTGGCTAAAACTATAATATCTTGTGGTTTAAGCATGTGTTTATTCCCATCAATTCCATATTCTAGAATTTAGAATATGGAATGGCATTAGTCAAGAATAAATTGTCTTTGATCGCCCTGAGTTGTCAGTGAATAAACCCTTTAATAGCTTTTACTATTAAAGCTTATGAAACAGCATTATTTCTCTATTCTAATTGAGAGTGATTGCTCTCCATTGAACACCTTTTTTTATGTCAACCGACATCATTGCCCTAGTTTATTTTTATTAACCTCGTCAACAATGTTTTTGGTCTCATACATTATCTTCATGGCCTTTGTTTCCGCTTTGAAGAGGCGAAACTTACCCGTTAAAATATATTTAATCACGCCTGGGAGAAATAACACAGCATTCAGAACATCATAAAGATTTTGCTTTATTCCTCGATGTTCTTCTAAAACCGGTTCATATTTTTTAATTGCTTCGTTGACCGAATCGAACAGCTCTTGCTTTTGGATATCTCCTCTTCCGAACGATGCAATTCTATGTTTTAGCAAAATGTAAAGCGAAAAAGTAGCTTCAGACGCCTTATAATACTTTCCTTTATTGTCTAAGCTTCCATCTTTTTTGAGGAAGGCAGCACCATTGGCATAGGCTACGGTGGAAGGGTTGTGTGTGGTCATTATGACTTGAACACCCAAATCAACAAAATATTCCTTAATGATGCCTATGTATTTTTCAGCGATAGACGGATTCAAATGAGCATCGAATTCATCTACTAACAATATATCTGTTTTTTGCCCCTTAGAATTACCCCATGTCCATAAAGCCAAAGCAAAGGCCACCTTTTCACCTGAAGACAGGTCTTTCATTTCTAATGTTGTTTCGATTGAGCCTAACTTAGAGCGCCTAAGAAACTCTAAATCAGCTATAAGGTTCATCCTATCAACCCGAATCAGCAAACCAAAGGCGTTAAGTATGCGATCTATTCTATTCCATGGTTGGTCATCATTTTTGTTGACAGGCAAAAGCTCTTTTATATCAAACGTTATTTTATACTTATCTGCCCTATCAAGCTTGCGCCTAATGTCAACGGTATTGTTTTGGAAAATTTTGCGATCTTTGACCACACTATCTATGATGGCATAGTCTAGCGTGGTTAAAATATTGTTATTTTTAAAATGGCTGATGTTGCTGATCTGATCACTACGTTGGCCATCTTTACTTATACCGTAGTATTTTCCATCTTCATTAAGAAGTGACTGGTTGTACCCCCTTGTAAGCTCATTCGCATGTTTTGCAATGGTGGTTTGTAATAGACATCTATATATCGAATTAAGCAGCTGCGAATAAAATGATCGGAATTAGCTACATGTTCTAGTAATTGAGTTTTTTCCACTACCGTTAATGCCGGTAATTACTGAAAAGGGGCTGATACTCGACCAGAGAAAATTCTTGTCGGTAAAAAAGCCAGTACCATCGGTTATTGTAATTTCTGGAATTCTGACCATTTTGATAGGCCCATATTGAGCGAATAAACCCGCTGAGAACCCTGTGATCACGAAAACGTGTAATTTACTATAAAAATCAATAACTTAATTAGTGGAAGGCGGAGGCTATTTAATTGATTAATAAATGTGTTGTATTTAAAAGGTTATTTTTATAGTCGATAAAAAAATACCCCCAAATGTACTCCCACTCGCTCTTAGTGTAAGTAGGAAACGACTTTTTTGCTGAGATCCGCAATCACATTGATGGCTTTATCATAATCAGTAGCTAGACTAGGATTAAACACCATATTTTCAATAAAATCTTGATAGCGATCTCGCCATAAAGACTTGGTGCGCAGAAGATCAAGCGAACGATTAATTTCCTCTATAGGATTAGCTGCGTATTCAGGATTTTGATTTTTAAATTGCTGCGCATCGGTTAGGACAACCTCTTTAGCCAGCATTAAAAAATCATCAGGAATAGGTTCTGCTGATTCAATAGCATTAAGATCGTAAACGTGGCGAATCAATGATGGATCATCATAATGATATCCTCGTTCAATAGCTATGATGCGTCTGGTTAAGCCCACCCATTTCTCAATAGCCGTTTCATGAACAGCAACACAATGGGTTTGGCTTTGAGGGAATAAGCTTAAGCTAGGGAAGGTGTCCTCCATCAAAGTCTTTACAAAGCGCGTCACAATATCACAACGAATGTTTGATAAAGTAAATTCAAAGAGTATGTGAGGTCTTAAAGTCGCATTACGAGTAAACTCTGAAGGATAAAAAAATTCAACCCGTGAATACTTTCCCTCATTACGCACCACTGCCTCACTTACTGTAAGATTGGGAATTGCAAAGTTTGATTGAAGCTCAAGCCGAAAAGCCTTAAGTTCTTTCAACAAATGTGATTTACTAAAATGATCTGTATTAGATTTACGCTGAATTTTAAAATCTACGTCCTCAGACATACGCTGGACGACTTTGTGCGCTTTAGCCAAGCAAGTACCACCACAAAAGACCAACCGGAAGTATTCGTTTTCTATTTTGGAAAGAGATTGAATTACCTGAGTGACATAATAATCCTTTTCAATAACAGATTCAGGTAAGTCTAAAGTGTTTGCAGTGGTTTCAATATATTGAAACATAGAGCTATCGAGCATTAATTTGTTTCTCCGCAATTAATTTTCTTTTGCCAAAAGACAGCGTGCCTCGATAACGGCTTTTTAATCGGACAGAAGTACGCACGGGAACTTGTGTTGTGCGCCCTGCATTATACTCTTGAGCTGCTGTACTAAGTTCCCATTCAATACCTTTCTTAGTTAAAGCTTCTTTACAAGCTTGCTCAAAGCCACCTTGAATAATAGGTACATTAAGCATTTCTGATAAATATGCTTTTGCATAAACACCAGCCCCAATTTTAACCAGCTTATTGTCATCCATCATTTTCTTAAAAACACGACTAACTTGGCGATAAGAACCGAGATCCATAAGATCTTGGCGCAGCACCACATTACTGCGTATTTTCTTAATACGAAGTAGAGCCTTGTACTCTATGCTGTCTTTATATTTAACTGTCATAATAATTCGCCAATTTAGGACTTATTGTAATTATAGCACACATGAATTTAGCGTCAATTTGGGACACATTAAATATAATAAACCCCTATTAATTTGTAGGGAATTTATTATAGATCAAGATATTAGCATAATGTTGTGGCAATAATTTAGAAAGAACTTTAAGATTCTATACCAAGAAAGACCTGCTTAAATATTTCTAGCTTCGATTGGGGATCGATACTTATGCTATTATCGCGCTCCACACCAGCAATATACATCTCCCAATCTTCTACGTAGATTTTATCGTAGTTATCAATTAATAACTTGGCGAGTTCCAATTCAAACTCAGAGGCTTTCAACAAATCTGCCCATTTATGGAAGCCAACCATAAGCGCGATGATATGCTGGGCTTTCATCAGACTAAAATTTTCTTCATCTATATCATAAGATAGGATAATTTGATCTATATCAAAGTATTGCGGTTTATACTCATATAAGTAATCGTTAATTACTTCATCAAGGTATGGTGCTTTAGTTTGATAATCTTTGAATAGGTTTTTTGCTTGAAGTTTAAAGTATTCGATGTATGTCATAATATAATCCTATTACGTTTACCAAAATTATTATCTAGTTATTTGCGTTCGTAATCTTTGGTTAGATAACAAGCTTGGTATAAGGTTATATTATCTTCACTATTGGTTGATTAAATCTTTGCACGAACGAGCAGGCTTACCAATAAGCACGATCGCATTATGTATGAAATGCTTTTTAAAGACAAGATAATAGTCAACCGCAGCCTATTTCAACCATTCTGAGGACTTCCTCGAAATGGTCTTCAAATTTTTTCACCACTGTCATCCATATGTTCCAAAATGGAACCATTTGAGACAGAAGAGGTTAATACCATTTTAGACTCAATCCATCATGAACAAGTAAGAAATCTTTTTCAATTTGCTTTTTTCACAGGACTTAGAACATCAGAATTAATTGCTCTGGAATAGGAAGATGTTGATTTAATTAATGGTGTTTTACATGTAACCAGAGCCGTAGTAAAAAAACAAATAAAAAGCACTAAAACTAGTGCAGGAGTTTGCGATGTCATGTTGCTACCCCCTGCTATTGCGGCTTTAGAAGCTCAAAAGCAATATACTTATAATACAAATTATCGAGTATTTCATAATCCACGAACAGATCAACCATGGGAAACTGATCATCAAATTCGACGCACTGCATGGATCCATACTATGAAAAAAGCGGGAGTTCGCTATCGTAACCCTTATCAAACACGTCATACCTATGCATCGATGATGTTGTCAGGTGGTGAGAATATTATGTGGGTTGCCAGTCAAATGGGGCATGTGGATACAGAGATGGTGATGAGAACTTATGGGGAATGGATACCGGATAATTCGGCTAAAATGGGTTATAGGACCGTCACCAATTGGGAGGCATACATTGAGCAGGGGAGCTCAACAGAAAAGCATAATTGACAATCATCCAATAACGGCAGATTATGATCACTTTAGGCTAAATGAGATTAAAATGTATAACTCAACGCCCACAAAATTAAAGTATGAAGATGCTGCTTCTCGATTACTTGTTATATCTCCAATATTGGCAACAGCAAACATGCTGTCATTCATCACCCTAAAGGGACCACCGATCATCACCTAATGGGGCCACTAAAT
>CAZNVR010000057.1:0-10581 GCA_964576655.1 uncultured Legionella sp.
GTAGACAATGAGATCATCAATGATACCGCCATGTTCATTACACATACAGCTATAAAGTGCGCGTCCTGTGTGTTGCAGAGTATCAATATCATTGGTTAATAAATGCCGTAAAAATTGTCTTCCACCGGCACCCAACACATCAACTACATTCATGTGTGACACATCAAACATGCCAGCGTCATGACGTACAGCGTGATGCTCATTTAATTGAGATCCATAATGCAGGGGCATTTCCCAGCCATGAAAATCAACCATCTTTGCATGGCTTGCCAAATGATTGGTATGTAGAGGGGTTTTTAAAATCATTGTCAGTCCTTCGTCATCTGATTTAATAAAGATTATACTCAGATGTAATAAACCAGCAATAGAAATTGTATTTAGGTGTGAGAGTAGAAATTTAATTGTTTATCAATTAAATTTATGTTAGGCTGCTTCTTCTATATGGTATGCTTGCTTGAATGAAACATTTAAGAAGAAACCATCAGGCAGTCAAATGCCGTTCCCGTGAAAACTATCCTGGATACCATTTCAATATAACCTACACATCAAGTGAGAAGCATGAATCTTAGTCAACTTAAGCAATTACCTATTGCCGATCTAGTCAATATGATGCAAGACCAAGGTGAAAACACCTCCCATATGCGCAAGCAAGACATCATTTTCGCTCTTTTAAAGGGACATGCCCTTAAAGGCGAAGACATATATGGTGATGGCACCCTCGAAATTTTAGCTGATGGATTTGGTTTTTTACGTTCACCAGACAGCTCGTATACCGCCGGTCCGGATGATATCTATGTCTCTCCTAGCCAAATCAGACGTTTTGGGTTACGTACGGGCGATACCATTTCTGGTAAAATTCGTCCGCCTAAAGACAGTGAGCGCTATTTTGCCTTGTTAAAGGTTGACCAAATTAATTTTGATTCCCCTGAAAGTGCCAAACGTAAAATTCTATTTGAAAATTTGACTCCTTTGTTTGCGTCACAACGTTTAATTATGGAACAAGGTAATGGCAGTACGGAAGATTTAACTGCCCGAGTTGTTGATTTGTGCGCACCTTTTGGTCGTGGACAGCGTGGTTTAATTGTTGCCCCTCCTAAGGCAGGTAAAACCTTGATGTTGCAAAATCTTGCGCATTCAATTGAAAAAAATTATCCAGATTGCTTTCTTATCGTATTATTAATTGATGAGCGTCCCGAAGAAGTAACGGAAATGCGTCGTTCTGTAAAAGGCGAAGTCGTTGCAAGTACGTTTGATGAACCGGCAACACGGCACGTCCAAGTTGCTGAAATGGTGATTGAAAAGGCAAAACGTTTAGTTGAACATAAACGTGATGTGGTTATTTTGCTTGATTCAATCACACGTCTAGCTCGCGCTTACAATACGGTTATTCCTTCCTCAGGTAAAGTACTTACAGGCGGGGTTGATGCGAATGCTTTACAACGGCCTAAGCGTTTATATGGTGCTGCACGTAATATCGAAGAAGGCGGTAGCTTAACGATTATTGCAACAGCGATGGTGGATACTGGTTCGAAAATGGATGAAGTGATTTATGAAGAATTCAAAGGAACCGGTAACATGGAAATTCATTTAAGTCGTAGTATTTCTGAGCGTCGAGTATTTCCTGCAATTAATATTAATCGTTCTGGTACGCGTCGTGAAGATCTCTTGTTAAGCCCTGAAGAGCTACATCGTGGTTGGATTTTGCGCAAAATCCTGCAATCTATGGATGAGTGTGATGCAATTGAATTTTTAATTGAACGCATGAAGAACCACAAAACCAATGCTGAGTTTTTTGAAGCAATGAAGCGACAAGAATAACCCCTATATTGTCTATGTTCTACGCTGATGTTTTCGCAAAATCAGCGCAAATACCGCGGTCTTGTGTCCGCGGTACTTACGTAACTAAACGTTATACGGTTAGCTACCGCAGCCTTCCTTAGATTCATTCGTTTATCTGGTTTTAGGGTTTTCTTTGGGTAGTGCTTCGTAATGTGCTCTAAAAAAGCGTTCACAACAGTCTTGAAAGGCTTTTATCATTTCCATGATATCACTATATATATTGGCTAATAAGCCGGTATTTAAAATGGGTGGCCTTTGATTATCATTTAATTCGTTTGCAATTGTTTCCAAGCAAGTTGTGATTTGCTCTGTTGCCAAGAAGATGGTGTGATAGTTATCATCTTCAGATTGCTCGTTCAAATCATTAATCAGTTTTTCTACTCGATTCATTTGTGATATGCCATTATTTAGCGCACCAATTGCTTTCCCGTAATCGTAAAATAATAATTGTTCACCTGTTAATGAATTTAAATTGTTATTTAAATATTTTCCCATTTCAATACAATTTTGCACGCGATTTTCAACGGCAGTATTGCTTTCATCGTACGTTTGCGATGTATATGCTTTTTGTAGAAAGTCCGATGCTTTGCCGTCTAAAATATCTTGTTCAAGGGTTTGGTTTGGATCAAGTACTTGAAGACACCGCACGTTTTTAACCTTCATATCTATAGCGTCTTTGCATTGTTGTACTACTTTTTCAAGGTATGCGCGATTGATCAAGATATACTGCGCAATGAGGTCAGCATCTTGTTTGTAATTTTCTAGCGGCGTGGATGTGCCTTTAGGGTTATTAAATTCATCTAACCGTTGCTCAATGAGTTGTTTGAAACGTTTTTTAAATTTAACTTTAGATGGATTGTATGCAATAGTCATTTTCAGCTCCAGTTAAACTCAATTTGATCAATTTAAATATAGCACTAATTAACGTGATGACATAATTATGAAGAAAATAATGTCGATAATATGCCATAATCTTTTTATCTTTTTTTAATAGCGATTTTTCATGAAATATTCAGATCTTCGTGACTTTATGGCACAGCTTGAAACACGTGGTCAATTACTGCGTGTTGAATATCCTGTTTCGCCTCATCTTGAAATGACCATTGTGAGTGACCGGGTATTGCGTGCGCAAGGCCCCGCCTTACTTTTTACTCATCCTGGCGATTTTAACATGCCTGTGCTGACTAATTTATTTGGTACACCAGAGCGTGTTGCAATGGGAATGGGAGAGGAATCTATTGGTGCACTTCGTGAAGTAGGCAAACTGCTTGCGGCACTCAAGGAGCCTGATCCGCCAAAGGGTTTTAAAGATGCATTTAGTAAGTTGCCTTTACTCAAACAAGCACTCAATATGGCGCCCAAATATGTGAGTCATGCAGCATGTCAAACCCATGTTTGGGAGTATGAGGATGTAGATTTAAATACTCTACCCGTACAAACCTGCTGGCCTGGAGATGTTGCTCCATTGATTACATGGGGCATGGTAACTACTAAAGGTCCTCATCAAACACGTGAAAATATGGGGATTTATCGTTTACAAGTGTTGAGTAAAAATAAATTAATCATGCGTTGGTTATCTCATCGAGGAGGCGCATTAGATTATCTAGCTTGGCAACAAGAACATCCTGGTGAGCGTTTTCCTATTGCTGTTACATTAGGTGCTGACCCTGCAACATTGTTAGCGGCGGTAACCCCTGTACCTGATACACTATCTGAATATGCATTTGCAGGTTTGTTGCGTGGTCAACGAACGCAATTGGCTCGTTGTATTGGATCGGATCTGCATGTGCCTGCTAGTGCAGAAATTATACTAGAAGGTTATCTTGAGCCGGGAGTTGAGGCACCAGAAGGTCCGTTTGGTGATCACACCGGTTATTATAATGAAGTGCAGTCGTTTCCTGTGTTTACTGTAGAGCGGATGACACATCGTGATAAACCGATTTACCATAGTACCTATACGGGCCGTCCCCCCGATGAACCGGCCATTCTGGGGTTAGCATTAAATGAAGTGTTCATTCCTTTATTACAAAAACAATTCCCAGAGATTGTTGATTTTTATTTACCTCCAGAAGGGTGCTCTTACCGTCTAGCGGTGGTTACCATTAAAAAACAATACCCAGGACATGCTAAACGTATCATGATGGCTGTTTGGTCTTTTTTAAGACAATTTATGTATACAAAGTTTGTTATTGTATGTGATGATGATATTAATGCACGTAATTGGCAAGATGTTATTTGGGCCATGACAACGCGAATGGATCCGTTGCGAGATACTGTTATGATTGATAACACACCCATTGATTATCTCGATTTTGCATCTCCTATTTCAGGACTAGGATCTAAAATGGGCCTGGATGCAACCAGTAAATGGGCTGGTGAAACGCAACGTGAATGGGGACGGGCCATTACTATGGATAAAGATGCGTTAGAACGTGTAAATAATTATTGGTCTCATTTAGGACTAGATAAATGATTAAAGCTCGCGTTAAAAGCATCACTCCTCTGACGAATAGTATTTTGCAATTGATTTTGCAACCGGACGTCTATATTGATTATCAAGCAGGTCAATACTTGCAAATCATGCATGAAAATGAGGCGTTTAGTTATTCAATTGCTAATGCACCACTTGGGTCGCATCAATACGAGTTACATATTCGTCATACCAAAGATAATCCCTATAACCAGCCTTTATTTGCTGAAATTAAGCGTGCAGGTGTAGTGAATATATGCTTGCCAATGGGTGAATGCAATGTGAGTCGGTTGCATCAGGATAAACCTATTTTATTTATTGCAGGAGGCACAGGCTTTGCACCCATTAAGGCCATGATTGAACAATTATTAGCAGATGGTGATGCAAGATCGTTGGAATTATACTGGAGTGCACGTGCTAAAAGCGATTTATATATGGATGATAAAGCGTTATATTGGCAAGCGCATGTAAATCATGTTCATTATTTTTCTCGTCTTTCTGAAAATAATCAAATGACGCTTACCGAAATGGTGATTGATAAGCACGCTCATGATATTGATCAATGGCAAATCGTCATTAGTGGACCATTTGATATGGCATATAGTGTTCGTGATCAGTTGTTAGCTTACGGTGTGTGCGCTGCAAATATTTTTTCAGATGCCTTTAGAACGTAATTTCAGGGGAATAAAATGGATACATTGTATCAAATATTGGCGGTATTAGGTGCTGGAATGTTGATCTGGGTCATCTATCGAACCATCAAAGGACGCCCAGAACAATTTAGTCGTGAAAATTTAAGCAAAAGTTTTTCAACCATGGGTTTTTTAGCGTTGATATTGATTGCTTTTGTAGCTGTCCTTGTCTTCCTTAGCCGATTGTAAATGGCCAAGCAGATCGTGTTGTTCCCATCGTTTGGTGGACCATAAGTTATAATAGACAGGCTTAGGTGGATTTTTTAGAGCGTGTATGGCAGTGAGGTATTGATTTTTTAACTTTGTGTATAACTCATCGACCTTAGACGATGAGTTTTTGTATTGTCGAGAATCTTGTAGTTGGTAAATATTTGCGTTATATCTTAATATTTTGTTGAAATACTGTTGTGAAACAGACTCTATAATAGAATCAAGCTCACGTTTTGTATCTTCCAACCGTTTATAAGCTTTTTCGACTTTGTCAAGCCGTGTTAATTCTACAGGGCGATGAAATAACTCTAAAAATTCATGTTGAACTTCAATAATTGCACTTTCTTTTGCTTTATGTTGCTTAAGTTGATAGATCATCGGAGAGGGTTGTTTATATAAATTAGTCATAAAATAACTTGTTTGTTTAAAAAACATAAACAAATGATACAGTAGATCAGATTGATCTTCAACTGATCAATCTGTTTTTATTTAATGAATGCGAGTGTTGCTAATGTAGCCATTCGACTGTTGAGTCAGGTAGTGGTTAATATTGGGGTTGTTTATTGTGCATCGATTGTCATCATGGGTTAACAAGGGTTCTTCAACATACGTGATTAAGCTGCATCCATCGACCAAAAGCCTATACCATGGATTACGTTGAGAAAAAGTGCGTTTCAAGGCCTGAGGGTTATAGCGCCCTGAGGCTTGAAAAATGGGATCAACATCGATGACTACTGCTCGATAGTTTTGGTGTGTATGTAAAACGATATCACCAATATTAAACTTAGCTATACGATTCATTTGATACTCCATCCTTGTATAGATGAAGTATCGACTTAAATTGAAAAATCTTTAATTTCTATGTGTAAATAAACAGCTAAATACTTGTTTTTCTTCTTCTCGCATAGTGAGTACTTCAACGCCTGTTTTAGTCACAAGCAGAGTATGTTCCCATTGCGCAGATAATTTTCTATCTTTGGTTCGAGCAATATCCCATTCCCAGCCATCTTTGGCGATGGTACGCGCTTTTTGGTGCTTGATATCAGCCCGTCCTTGATTGATCATAGGTTCGATTGTAAAGGTCATGCCCTCTTGCAGTACCATGCCTGTTCCTGGTGTACCATAATGCATAACTTGGGGGTCTTCGTGCATGCTTAGCCCAATACCATGCCCACAATATTCACGTACGATGGTATAGTTGTTTTTTTCAGCATGTTTTTGAATGGCATGTCCAATGTCACCTAAGGTGGCTCCTGGTTTAACCACAAAAATACCGTTATATAAACATTGTTGAGTCACGTCTACCAAGCGTTGTGCATGCGCAGGAACCGTGCCAATACTAAACATTTTACTGCTATCACCATAATAACCATCGCAAATAACGGTAATATCTACATTCACGATATCGCCGTGAGTTAATATTTGTTTTGCAGACGGAACACCATGACAAATGACATCATTTACAGACGTGTTAACACAATGCTGATAGCCATATTGTCCTTTACTACCGGGAATCGCATGTAAAGTATGACGAATATAATCTTCACAAAACTCATCAATTTGCAGAGTAGTAATGCCTGGTTTAATGATTTCGGTGACCGCTTCAAGCACTTGAGCCGTTAAACGTCCTGCGGTACGCATTTTTTCTATTTGTTCAGGGGTTTTGATGAATGTCATGATTGCAAACTCTGGAGGATAACTTAAATGAAATTATTTTAGCATACTCAGCTAATAGCGTCATTCGATGTTCAAAAAGTCTAGTGAGATCCCGCCCTTGCTCGTAGAGTAACCTACTCCAGATCATGGATTGTGTCGAGGCGATAAGCTCACTATTTTTTAAAACGCTCTATAGGTTGGTGACAATAGGGTAGGCGTCCTGTTTTTTCATAGTAATCTTGGTGGTACTCTTCTGCAGGCCAAAAAATATGTACAGGTAATAATTGTGTTGTAGCGTCATACCCGTTTTGTTTTAATTGAGCAATTAATACGTTTGTTTGAATAAGTTGTTCTTGATTATAATAAAATACGGCACTCTGATATTGATGTCCTATATCGGGCCCTTGTCCGGATAATTGCGTAGGGTCGTGAATTTCAAAAAAACGTTTGAGTATACTCGTTAGATTGGTTCGGGTTGTATCAAAGATAACTCGCACAACTTCAAAATGATGGCTATTCCCATGGCATACATCATGATAGGAAGGATTTAAGATATGACCACCAGAATATCCTGACTCCACGCTAACTACACCTGAAACACGTTTCATATAATAATCAACGCCCCAAAAACACCCGCCGGCTAAAATAATTTCTTCTGAATCCAATACCTTATCATCTTTAACAAAATCAATGGATGCTGAATTAACACAATAGCGTTGATTTTTATGAGTTAAATACTCCCCAATAAAAATATGTCCTAAATGCCCATCACAACGATGGCAGCGAATTTCAGTTCGCAAGCCATCGCAATCTTTAATGCGTTTGATTGTATGAATAATCTCATCATCAAAACTAGGCCAACCACAGCTTGCGCTAAATTGGTTACTTGCTCGAAATAGCGCGAGCCCACAACGTCGGCACAAGTAAGTGCCGTGCGTTTGTAGATGGTTGTATCGACCACTATGCGGGTGTTCTGTGGCTTGTTCACAGATAATTTTACGAGCAAGAGGCGTTAAGCTATTAACTTTATCGATAAAATCACTCACTTGGTTTCTCGTTGAGCAATTTTGTCGGCTAAGTAACCAATCGCACCTGCATAATAGATCGAGTTATTATAATGCAATATCATTCGATAATTAGGATATGCCAGGAATACCGGGCCTCCGTTAGGCTGTACGATACTTGCTTGCAAATCTTGATAAGGAAGGGGCTGACCGTTTTCTGTGCGAACGCCTAGGGCCTCCCATTCTTTAACTGATTTAATAATAGATTTACCTTCCAATGACATATCAAAATGGGGTGGCAATTTGACATAAATAGCCCAAGGCTGACCTGTTTGCCATCCATTGAGTTTCATATAATTTGCAATAGATGCAAACACGTCCGGTTTAGATGCCCAAATATCTTTATGACCGTCTTTGTCATAATCAACAGCATATTTTACCCAACTTGATGGTAGAAATTGTGGTTGCCCAGAAGCACCAGCCCATTCACCTTTAAATTTTTCCATAGTGACATGACCATCATTTAGTATGTGTAGGGCTAAAAAGAGTTCTTTACGAAAAAAAGCAGGGCGATTTGAGTCATAGGCAAGGGTTGCTAATGATTTCACTACGGGGAAATTACCCATATAACTACCATAACTTGTTTCTAATCCCCAAAAAGCTACGATGAAATAAGGATCTACACCATATTGTTTGCCGATGTCTTCTAAAATAGCTTGATTTTTTTTAAACTCTTTGCGGCCAATGGCAATACGATAAGCATCTACTCGAGAATTAAGATACTTTGAATACGTCAGGCGTTTTTCAGGTTGTGAATGGGCAAGACCTTTTACCGCTTTGCTTGGTTCGCTAACGCCTGTAAAGGCTGTATCAAATACATTTGGTGAAATACCTTGCTCTAATGCTTCTTTACGCACATCAGCAACCCAGGCGGTCCAATTTTGTTGAGCCGCTACGGCGATAGATGGTAATAAAAATGCAATCATTATTGATAGAAAAAAGCCTATTTTCTTCATTGTTGATTCCTTTGATTGATACTCATGAATGGGGATTATAAGAGTGTGGATCTAAATAATGAAAATGGCAATGTTTTCATACGTTATGAGTTACAATTATTACATTGTGTAACAAAAATAATACAAATAAAAAAAAGATGTTGTATAATACACGCAGTTAATATTTACAAAGAGAACCCTTATGAATAATACAAGTGAATTGAAGGTAAAAGCAGGTAAAACGCCCGATATGCAAACACCTACATCAACTGCGCGTTTTTTTAAAGAAACGCCATTAGAAAATACTTATATGGGTAGTCTGGATCGCTTTAAGAATGCTTGTAGTCCAAAAAACGTTAAACATACTCAAGAGAATACAAAGGAAAATAACAATGATTATGAGCAATATGTAGATATTTCACAACAGCAAGAACAAGACGATAGCTCTAATGAGAATGATATCAATCAAGATGAATGTCTTGATACAGAATGTATGTTTGATTTAGATTTGTGATTTCATTGATAATAGCTCAAACCATACGCTGTACGTAATAAATCGAATAATGTATAGTCCATCATCATTATTCAAGGAGAACACATGCGAAACAATATAGTCATGGGTAATTGGAAAATGAATGGGGG
Organism: uncultured Legionella sp.; assembly: GCA_964576655.1. Taxonomy (GTDB): domain Bacteria; phylum Pseudomonadota; class Gammaproteobacteria; order Legionellales; family Legionellaceae; genus DDPF01. The sequence goes on from CAZNVR010000057.1 coordinate 9,509, forward strand.
ATTGCATCATATTAATTCTCTTATGCAAGATTTAATCTCGTTACTTCCAGAACAGTTACACCTTGATTGTGTGGTTCTACCGCCATCTATCTATATTCCGCATGTCAATCAATTGATCAATCAGAGCGTTGTACACTTGGGTGCACAAAATGTATACCCCCAGGATTTTGGTGCGTACACAGGTGAGTTATCAGCACCCATGCTACTTGATTATAATTGTCGTTATGTTTTGGTTGGGCATTCTGAGCGCCGGTCATTGTTTAATGAAGATGAAAAATTTGTTGCAGAAAAATTCCACCATGTAAAAGATCATGGTATGATACCCGTTCTTTGTATCGGTGAGACTTTAGCTGAGCGAGAGCAAGGCGTAACCCAAGACGTATTAGCCAAACAATTGTTGGCTGTAACTCATGCGGGACGTGATTGTTTTACTAACTGCGTAATAGCTTACGAGCCTGTTTGGGCCATTGGTACAGGAAAAACAGCTACACCTGAACAAGTGCAAGCTGTGCATGTTTATATACGAGACCTCATCGCTACAGTTGATAAAAACAATGCTCAACGACTGCCTATTTTATACGGAGGCAGTGTAAATGAACACAACGCGCGCGCGTTGTTTTCGATGCCTGATGTGGATGGTGGTTTGATTGGTGGTGCATCATTAAATGCGCGACAATTTGTGGAAATTGTAAAATGTATCAATTAATATTAATAATTCATGTGGTTGTGGCTATGGCCGTAATTGGTTTAGTATTGATTCAACACGGCAAAGGTGCTGATATTGGTGCGGCTTTTGGATCTGGTGCATCAAATACCGTGTTTGGTAGTCAAGGAACAGGCAGTTTTTTATTTAAGCTTACAGGTGGTTTGGCGATAACATTTTTTATCACTAGCGTGTTATTGTCATCAATTGTTGCTCGTCAGTACCAAACTGTTGGGCAACAGGCAGTTCCTCAACAAACCAGTGCTCCGGAAGCTGCAATTCCTGTGCCTGTGGATAGTGTAAAGCAGTAAACTTTTTTGCCGAAGTGGTGGAATTGGTAGACACGCCGTCTTGAGGGGGCGGTGGCGTA
>CAZNVR010000058.1:0-10311 GCA_964576655.1 uncultured Legionella sp.
GGAATTATTATGGCAAAAACTCAAAGGCCAACAACAACTCAATAAGTTAACGACCCCAGAATTAGACGCTCTCATTAATGATGCAATTCATCATGCATTAGCACCATTGATTAACAATAGAATGTATTCCTTTTCATCGCTGGTACAAGACGTTGAGTTAACTCGCCTACGTCGCTTAATTCATGCATCCATTGAGTGGGAAAAACAACGTCCTGAATTTATGATAGAAGCAGTTGAAAAAACATTTACCATTCATTTAGCGGGCCTGGATTTCAAAGTACGTGTTGACCGCATTGATCGAATGAAATCAAACAAATGGTGTGTTATTGATTATAAAACAAGCATTCCGATTACAAAACCTTGGAATGATGAGCGTCCCGAAGCACCCCAACTCCTACTTTACGCCCTGCTTGATGAGAAAATAAACGCACTATTATTCATACAATTAAAAGCCGGACGTATTGAATGCAGCGGACTTAGTGAAGAAGAATCATCTATTAAAGGTATGACCGCTTTGAAAAAAAATGAACGATGGTCTGATTATCAAGACCAATGGCATCAACAGCTTAATGATCTAGCACATGAATTTAGTGCAGGTATGTGTCCTCCACAACCGCGTCGAACAAGCACCTGCATGCAATGTGAGTTTAAAAGTATCTGTCGAATAAACTAAACGTACTCAAATACCTTTTAGTTTAAGTTTATCTACATACCAAAATCAGCCCGACTTGTAATTTACCTAAAAAACCCATCGTTCAATGATACGGTAAACAGTTTAAAGTCGCCTTAATTGACTCACAAGGAGGCTCTAATTGAACAGTATGTTTTTTTTGATGGAAAAAGCCACCTGTTGCAATTGATAATTTGCACAAGTCTTTAGGTTTAAGAAAAGATAAAACCAAGTTGTCTATCAAATCCATGGGGAGATGATTAACCTCTGTGGATGCAAACATTTTTGTTACATAATTTAATACAAATTTAGATTGATTTTGGGCTTCATTATTAAGAATCGTTTGATAAACTCGAGAGAAAAAATGATGCATGTATTTTTCTAAACTCAAAATAACGTCTTTGTCAGGAGCATCTAAAGCGTCTGCATACCTAAATAGACGTTCTCGACCATTTTTTGTTTTCTCAGTTAATTCAGGGAAATCTTCTATGATATGACCATCAACATGTATTTTCAGAGAAACCAAGGATGATTGCGATAAAAAGTGTTGTTTAGTTATATCTGTTTTTAGTACATCAATACGCTCATCTACATCATGAATGATCTGAACGCATAATTCATCTAAACTGCGATTATAGGCCATTTTATCTATAAAATGAGTAACAATATGATCGCCTATGTTTTTTATATCCTCTTTATAATAGGGACTTAGCACACGAAACGAAAAATGCGTTAAACTTGGATGTGTTTTTACAAGCTGTCCAAGCTCACTCCAGTAATTTTGTTTTTTTGACTCGAACGTATCCCAATCACATGGATAAAGCACATGAGAAGTAAAGTTAATCTCTTCCAGATGCTTATTTTTCAATACCTCTCGAAGATCAAACGTATGACTTGAACCCCGTAAATCAATATCTATCGATCTTAAAAAACGATGCTTTTCAATGAAATTCATCATAGATTTAATAGATTTTTCATCAAGAAAATTAGACTTAAAATTGAATGCGTTAAGCAATGCAAATTGCTTGAAAAAATTTTTCGTCAAATAGACATTAGGCCGACAAACTCTATTTAAACCCAATCTCAACTGACTTAGTTTTTCTTGATTCCTCGCTGACATCTCATTAATAAAATCAAAGATAAACTTATGATGACTAACCAAGTAAATATCTTCAGATGAATTGAAGTCTATATCTATTATGTGAGGACAAATTTTTTCCAAGCTAACTTTAATAGAGTTAAGCATTGCAACAACGCGCTCGTTAAATATTGGACCAACCACTCCAAGATTCCAGCAAGCAAACTTCAACTTATGAATCGGAGCCTTAAGCTGATTTAAAGCGTTGTCTAAAGATGCATAAATTTCCTCAAGTTCACGAATATCTTCTAACTCATCATAGTCATTAAACGAGATATCAATTTCAAGCACCCCATCTTCAATGGTGTAAGACATAATTTCTCCATTATACATTTTGTCGCTTATTATACACACAAAACAACAAATACGATCATCATGATGTTTTTTTGAATATTAAAATAATCGTTTTCAATCCTTATTGTTAAAAAAAATCATTCATTCCAATTTAAACAAACAAAAACGTCTTGATTACACGAATCTATTTTGATTTAATGCCCAGCATAATCGCTAATATATAGATCCTATGGTAAATATATTTGCATAAATTCAAGTTCAGCTAAGGAAAACCAGGATGATGACAAATGACCTCGCGGTTTATCTATCTAAACAATTGCTATGGCAAGCATTGGTCATATCCTCTCCAATCATCATCGCGGCGTTAATTTGTGGGCTTATTATTGCCATTTTACAAACTGTAACTCAGATACAAGACTCTACCCTAAGTAGCGCACCTAAACTTCTTGTTGTGATGTTAATGCTAATGTTATGTGGTGGATGGATGTTGCACTCTTTAGTCGACTTTTCTAAACAAATGATCTCAAACATCCCTGAGGCATTGGGATGATAACGATTTCTATTGCCCCTTTAACGACGATGTATTTAATTGCCATACGATTAGGAACGCTATTTATACTCTCACCCATTGAAGCTATACGAATGCTTCCTATACATGCTCGAATTATATTGGTACTTGTGTTAAGTATGTTAATGACGAGCAATTTGCCGGCATTAAACACAGAACCCTTAAGCCATTTCACGCTTATAACCGCAAGTCTGGCTGAATTTTGCAATGGACTAATTTTATCTAGCAGTTTATTTGTAGCTTTCGCTGTATTTCAGCTAGCAGGACAATTGATTGACACTCAAATAGGATTTAACGCGCAAGCCATATTTAATCCAACAGATCACTCTCATGAGCCGCTAAATGCTCGTTTATTAACGTTGCTCGCTGTTATGAATTTTTTTGCCATAGGCGGTCATATTAAATTAACTCAAGCACTTGCGATGTCATTTATTCTTATCCATCCTGGGCAGTTAGCACTATTTAATGGATTTACCCCTGTTATTCATCAAAGTATTTTAATGTTTTCGTTAGCCATCATGATAGCAAGCCCTATTATGATTAGCCTGTTTATTATTGACATGGCCTCAGCTTTACTTACACGAAACATGCCTCAAATTAGTACATACTTTTTAACATTACCCATTAAAATTATATTAGGTTTTATTTTAACCAAAGTATTATTGACATACATTAATCCCGCCATCAATTATGTTTTTTCTACATTTTTTCAATCATGGACGGACATCATTCAATGAGTCAAAAAACAGAAAAAGCTACGCCCTGGGCATTAAAAAAAGCTCGAGAAAAAGGAGATGTGAGTAAAAGTCATGAATTAACCATTTGCATGGCTATGTTAACCTTCTTATGCGTGTTTGCAGCATTAGGTCATGAGAGTTTTTTACAGATAAAACAATTGCTAATACATCTATTTACGCTTATTAATCATCTGGTATTTCGTATCGATGAAGTCAGTCAATTACAGCGTATTTTATTATCAAAACTAACTCTTTTATGGCTACCTATCGCTTTAGCCGGCATGCTATCTATCATTTTATCAACCCTTGCACAAACAGGCTTAGTTTGGTCTACAAAACCTCTAACACCAGACTTTAATCGACTTAACATAACAAAAGGATTTAAACGACTATTTTCAACCAATGTATTGTTTAACGCTGGGAAAAATAGCATTAAACTCTGTTTAGTATCCCTGTTGATATATATAAGCCTCAAACATGAACTTGCATACATCGTCTTGTTTATGAAAACAAACCCAGCTTATTTTTCATCTTTACTTATTCATCTCATTTCAAAAATTGCCTTGCAATTACTAGCGCTACTCTTGACTCTCGCCTTAATTGATAAACTCTATACTCGATGGAAATATGAAAAAGATCATCGAATGAGCAAGCAAGAGTTAAAAGATGAATATCGACAACACGAAGGTGATCCAAAAATTAAATTAAAAATGAAACAATTACAACACCAGTTAAGGCAAAAAACAGCGTCGCTAGCACACATAAAAACAGCTGATGTGGTTATAACCAATCCTACTCATCTTGCTATTGTATTAAAATATGAACGAGGAGTGATGCCTGCTCCTAAAGTTGTTTGTAAGGCTCAAGGAGAGTTAGTGCATCAAGTTAAATCATTAGCTACGCGACACAACATTCCGATTATTGAAAATAAACCCCTGGCTCGCCTTTTGTTTGCTACATCCGAATTAAACCAATGGATTGAACGAGAACATTTTCCATTAGTAGCCGCTATTTTTCGCGATCTATATCATCAAAAGGCTATGGCATGAAACACAACACCTTATTCAACAATAGCAGCGAATTATTCATGATTGCCTTTGCAACAGGAATATTACTCATTTTATTTATTCCCATTCCATCAAGCCTGCTTGATCTATTATTAATTGCTAATTTTAGCTGGGCATTAACCATTTTATTGCTGACCTTTTATACTGATAAACCGTTAAGCTTTTCAACCTTTCCATCTCTACTTCTTATTTCTACGTTGTTTCGTTTAGCGTTAAATGTATCTGCCACACGTCTTATTTTATCGGAAGGAAATGCAGGACGTGTTATTGGAGCGATTGGACAATATGTAATTCACGATAATTACATTATGGGACTTGTGGTGTTTTTGATTTTAATTATTGTTCAATACGTTGTGGTGACTAATGGCGCTCAACGCGTTGCAGAAGTTGCAGCACGATTTACCCTAGATAGCATGCCAGGTAAACAAATGAGCATTGACGCTGATTTAAACATGGGCATTATTTCTCAATCAGATGCTACCTTTCGTCGAGCGCAAATAGAAAAAGAAGCCAATTTTTATGGCGCAATGGATGGAGCGAGCAAATTTGTCAAAGGCGATGCAATTGCAGGTATTTTAATTATTTTGGTTAATCTTATCGGTGGATTTGCCATTGGCATGGCACAAAAGGGATTAAGCTTTAATGAAGCCATTCATACCTACGCATTACTCACTGTAGGTGATGGCCTCATTACCCAAATACCTGCCCTCACTATTTCAATGGCAACAGGTATCATTGTCACACGAGCGGCGACCGATGCACATCTAGGACGTGAAGTAACCAATCAAATCGCGGCATACCCGAAAAGTTTAATCATGGTAACGTTAAGTTTATTTGGTTTATTATTTTTAAATGGCATTCCAATTCTACCTGTTTGTATTATTTTAGCGTTGTTTGCTACAGCCACCACACTCGCTTTACGTAATAAACGCCAAGGGGTAGAAAACAATGAATTGCATGCTGAAACCCTGCATGAAAAAATACGTATTCATCCCATAGAAATTCAATTAAATCCTGTATTATTTAATGAAATCTCATCTCATGAATCTACTTTTTTGTCCAACATTCAACAACTGCGTGAACGTATCGCGTTTGATTTGGGTTTTATTATGCCTGAGGTTAAGCTTCGTGCTGATAAAAAATTAAACTATCCATTTTATGCGTTATATATTCAAGGCAATCAACACGGCATAAATCAGCTGCATTTCGATAAAGTATTGGCCATTCCTCATAAACGTGAAGAAAAAACGCATTTGAAGGGTATTGAAGTGCGTGATCCCACGTTCGGATTACCTGCAGCATGGGTTTTTCCTGATGAAACACCAACCCATGACTATTCAATCCACGAACCACTCAGCGTATTAATCTCTCATTTAAATGATGTTATAAGTAACAATCTATCCGAACTACTCACTCGAACACAAACAGAACAACTTCTGGAGCAACCAGGCATCTCAACATTACGTGATGAATTAATCCCTACATTACTACCCTTAGGGCATGTGCAAAAAATTTTACAAAATTTGTTGCAGGAAAAAGTATCCATTCGTTTTTTATCTACCATTCTTGAAGTACTACTTGATCATAGTAAAACCATTCATGATATCAACCCATTAACAGAACTGGTGCGTTCACGTCTAGCAACATCGATATGCCAAAAATTATTACACAATCAACCCTGTTTAGCCGTCATGACTCTCGCGGCCCCTATTGAGCAAAAATTAAGTGGCAGCATTGTAAATCAACACCTAGCTCTTGATCCCAGTACCACAGAGCGATTTATTACCTCTCTAGCCATGGATGTTGAAAAGATGCTAATGGAGCGTAAACGCCCTATTCTTTTATGCTCATCACTACTACGCAGACATATTAAACAATTAACTCAACGCGTTATTCCGCATTTAACGGTATTGGGAATGAATGAAATTCCCATTAACATCCAAATTGAATCATTTAGTACAGTAAGTTGGGAGTAAATTATGCTTGATGCAATCACATCCACACAAATTGCCATGTTACAAGATCAATTAAAATTACAATCCATTAGCCAAAATGTCAGCAATATGCAAACACCGGGGTATAAACGTCAACTCATTGATAACTCAACATTTGATGAACACATCCAAGCGCACATGAGCAGTGTAGGACAGAACATGCAATTGTCTACACAACACATACAAGGCGCTGTTGTCCAATCACGTATTCCTACAGAACTTGCTTTGTCAGGAGATGGATATTTTGAAGTTCAAACCGATGAAGGTCTTTTTTATACCAGACGCGGTGATTTTCATATCAATCAACATGGCGAGCTTGTAACTGTCAATGGGGCTAGATTATTAGGCAAATCAGGTGTTTTAAACCTTGAGGATAATGCGTTTACCATTGATCATAAAGGAGGCGTATTTATCGATAATCATCAAGTTGAACAACTCAACATTGTGCAATTTTCTAATCCTGATGAACTGAATTATCAAGGCATGGGCTTATATCAAAGTACAGAAAGCCCTCGTCCTGCTGATCCCAATACTCATGTATTACAAGGCTATCTTGAACAATCAAATGTTAAGTCAATGGATGAAATGATGGAGATGGTCAAAACATCACGCCATTTTGAAGCATCTCAACGCGTCATGCGTGCCGCTGATAATCTATTATCCACCGCTATTAACCAATTAGGAGAAGGCAATGTCTGATGCATTAGCTATCGCTGCAAGTGGATTAAAATCCGAAGAATATTACATTGATAAAATTGCTAATGATTTGGCAAATTTAAACACGCCAAATTACAAAGCAACCAAACTCACCTTTGAAGATGCTTTGTATCAAAACATCGATGGCAAAACCCCTCTGTTTCAAAACCAAACTCATGCCAAAATAGGTTTAGGTACAGCTGTTCATAGCTCATCCAAGGACTTTAGCAATGGTCCGTTGAAACCATCTAACAATTGGAATGATTTAGCCATTGACGGACAAGGATTTTTTCAAGTCATTCATACTGATGGCAACATTGCTTACACACGCAATCCAAGCCTCACCATTGATGCTGATCGTTACCTGGCTAGTCAAGATGGTTTGCGTCTTGCCGATAACATTCAAATTCCTGAAGATTTTGTTGACATTAAAATTCAAAAAAATGGCGATGTTGAAGCCATATTAGATGGCGAAACAGAACCTCAGTTACTCGGTACTATAAAATTAGCCAAATTCATGGATCCCGAATCACTCAATGCATTAGGTGCAGGCTTATATACTCCCACAGAACAAACAGGCGATGCTGTTATTGATAACCCGGGGAATAGTGGTATCGGTGTTTTACTTCAAAAACAAATTGAAGGGTCAAATGTGGATATGGTGAACTCATTAATGCAATTAACCATGGCTCAACGTATTTATCAGCTCAATGCAAAAGCTGTACAAATTGCTGATGAGCTGGAAAAAATGACCAATGAAATACGCACTTAAAATAATTGTTGGTATTTTATTCTTCTGTCATCTTGGGTTTGCCCAAACTTTGTTACGCTTTCAACCTCATATTACGGCCAATGCGACAGAGCTAGGTGATCTGCTCATTATTGAAAACAATAAAAAATGGTGCCATTTACCCCTGGATAGCCACCCTATTCCAGGAGAAATACTTACAAAAACCAAAATACTGAGTTGGATGACAGAACGTATTGGTCCGGTCAACGCCATTTGGCAAGGCAAAACCCAAAGTCGTGTTCAGGAGATAACTCAATCAACCCGTACGCAATTGGTAGAAAAAGCCCATGCCGCATTACTCAAGAAATTAAAACCACACTATCTTCAAGTTGAAGCAACCCCCATCTCACATTTAAAACACTCATCTTTTGCATTAAACGAATTTAAAGTTAAAGTGAGCGCATCATTTCCAATTAGAAAACGAACGTGTGTATGGCTGTATAACGAGCACGTTCGTATACCCGTTTGGTTCAATGTTCGTGCTTATCAACATGTGCTTGTTGCAAACCGCCCCATTCGTTACAACGTTCCGATTAAACCAGATTTTTTCTCTTTAAAAAAACGAAATATAGCTGGATTAAACGCAAAGCCTGCCCTGAATATACCCAAACATGTATGGCTAAAATCATCCCTTAATCAAAATGCCATTCTATTAGAACATCTGTTTAAAACCCCCTGGCTAGTGACTCAAGATCAACACATCAAAGTAACCAGTATTTATCATGGTATATCCATCACAATCGATGCTATCGCATTAAAAAATGGTAACTTGGGAGAAATTATTCCCGTAAAAAACCCGCTAAGCCAAAAAAACTTTTCAGCCAAAATCATAGGTGTTAAACACGCTTTACAAACAGTTTGAATGCCTGTAGCACTCGATCACGACATTGTACAGCAGTGCTTGAAATCAACCGTATGTTCTTTATACTCCATACCCATTTGTTGTTGAATTGCTGGTGGTATTCGTGCCATCAACGTAGGCCTGGTTAATAAAAGTTCTTTTTCCTCAGCCGATAGTTGTATTCTATCTAGCTTATATAGTTCCGTTATCAGTCGTTCAATGAGGTTGTATAGTTCTACAATCGCTTTATTTTGAGCAGATGTTGGTGCTGGATTTTTTTCAGAAAAAAAGCTCGGATGTTTAGGTGCGAATTTTTTTATAGTTTCTCTATAATTGTTGAGATAAATGCAGACTTGATGTCGCTCCCAATGATAATCCCAATGGTCGTTCAGCTCCTCTCTTAACGAATGTTTATACCCAGCCAAATTCTCCCAAGACATTGGGAGAGCGACCTTGTGGAGTTCTTTTGTTAATGCCAAATTCGTTCCAGAAGTGAGTTCATCATAGAAAAAGAGCGTTGTTCCAACATCAATAGGTAATAGAGGTCTACTGGAATAAGTTCGCGCATTAAACTCGCTTAATTCGAAACGTTGTACGTTGTGCAACGATGGCGTTATTGCTTTGCTCTTTAACTTGTTGGCTAATAACCCTCGAACTCGCTCAAACTCCACTTGGTCTTCTGTATCGATAATAATCGTAGTTAGATTAGGGCATTCTTGAAACGCATTCAATTGTATAAAGGTTATACCAGGTCGAAGGGTAATACTAATAAGGCCCGTACATCCATAAAATGCACTGTTACCAATGGATGTGACGCTGTCAGGAATATCGAGGGTAGAGAGCGTTATGCACTGATAAAATGCCTCGTTACCAATGGATGTAACCGTATCAGGTAGATCGATGACGGTAAGCGATGTGCAGCCGTAAAATGCACTGTCGCCAATGGATGTAATGTTGTCAGGAAAAATAAAGGTGCCTTCCTTTAAATCCTTATTCCTAATATAACTTAAGACCTTTGGGGAGGCGTTCATTTCATTTTCTTTAGTCGTTAAATGTTAACTAATGGTACAGATTAAAGTTAATTTTTGCAAAAAAAGGTTAAAAAAATGTATTGTACTCGACTTTATGAAAAATAATTAAACTATACATTAAGCATTGATCAACACAACCAAAGTGCAATAAAAAAAGACCAACAGCAAAAAAACTTGCGTAAAAACCTCTTTTTTGGTTTAATAAGCCGCACATTTCACAATATATTGCGCAAGTGGGATGTTTACCAGCACAACAAGCCTCGGATTAATAATGGAAAACGGATTCAAACCACAAACTCACCTTTTTTTATTATTCATTGCAATATGCCTCACCCCCACAGCCCATAGCGTGAGTTTGTATAACGAGATTATTTACAGACCGTTTATTGCAGATAAAAAAGCCTATCTTCCAGGTGATCTACTAACCGTAATTGTGATGGAAACATCCAATGCACAAACGAGTGCTGATTTATCATCAGGTAAAG
>CAZNVR010000059.1:0-5992 GCA_964576655.1 uncultured Legionella sp.
TAAATTTTAAAGTCATTTTGCGAGTGTCCTGGCGATGTAACGCTAGATCACTCGCATAACGCTACCCTAACGATTTAACAGTTAATCCTTACATTACGCGCGTTTCACAAGACGATTTTTTATCTCAACAGACCTTAATGAAATGAAGAGGGTTCTTGGTTTCGTGATGATTGTATTTAACCCATATGTAGCCGTTTGCGAGGTTGTTTTGAATTATAAAGTTGTCAATAGTTTATTGATATTAATCAGTTTAATGATTGCTTGCTGTCTTTTTTATTATGGTATAACTATACCTTATGTGTTTAGACTTAGAGGGGATGCATGGGAATATATGAGTATCGCCCAACAATTTTCATCCTGGGCTGATGCTATTCAATATACAGGCGCCCGCTCTATTGGTTTTCCACTGTTTAATTATTTGTTTCTACATTATCCCTTCCCAAATCATTTATCTACAATCAATGCTATTTGTGCATCTTTATTCGTGATTCATGAATTGGTGGTATTCTCTACGTGCATGTGTTGCGTAAAACTTAAATTATATTCAAAGCAATCAATTTATTTTGGATTAATCTTTTTTGTTCTGGCGAGCTACCCGCTCATCGTGATGCATACAACAACGCCATTAACCGATGTATTGGGCATGGATTTATTATTAGCAGGCTTTTCAATCTTTGCTTGGGTGAATAAAGAATCAACACATCAGTGGTCTTGGGGGTTCATAAGTGGCCTATTATTAAGCTATGCTATTTTGGTCAGGCCTGCTTATTGGATTGGTATCGTTAGCTTTTTAGCCTGCTTTATCCTCATTAGCAGTATCAATCAGCGCTCTCAAAAAACATCTCAACCCATTTTAATGTGGCTCATCACAACATTAACCCTCATTGTTGTGATTTTTTCTGTAGGCGAGCACGGCAAAACACGTTATCAAACGTTTTGTTTACAAGCACCGAATACATTTAACTCGATAGCATCTATAAATTATGGTTTAAGCAGCGCAAAAACCGTATGGACTCACGCCCCAGGAGTCAGTGATTTTTATCCCGAAACATTTTTAGTCAAATACATGCATGAGCGATGCCCTGTTCAATCCGTGATGGGACCCATCAACACCAATAACGCCAATTTACTCAGCTGCCTAATAACTGCTCCTCATTTAACTGCCATTTATGTAATAAAAAAAACCATAGGTTTATTCAACCCATTTCGTATGACACCATACACAGAAACCCAAACACCACAATGGTATGTATGGCTTGCTCGTATTTATTCCTGCATTGCATTCATAGGCTTGTGGATCATCTTGTGGGAAAGCATAAAAGGCCTTTATCAAATGATTTTTCACCGAAAAACCATGTCGCCATTCATTGTCGCAATTTGTGTTTTTTGTATCATGCAACTCTTAGTGCAAGTTATTTTACATGTCGAAGAGCGTTATGCCTTGCCATGGATTCCTTTTTGCGTCATTGCCTTTTTTCTAAAAATAAAAGATATCCAAGACAAAAAGAATAACCAACAACTGTTGATGTGGAGCATTATTATAAGCTTAATGGTGTTTGGTTATTTTTATCAAGTACTCATCTGGGATTAACATGATCAATAGCCCACCGACCACCCGCTGCCTTATCGCTGTTGCGTTAATGGTTAAAAACGAAGCTGTTGCCATACAAGCAACCCTTTACTCCATGTTTAAAGCAGGCATCCGTGATTATTTTATTCTGGATACCGGCTCTACAGATAACACCATAGACATCATTCATGCTTTTTTTAAACGGCATCAAGTCAATGGCTATGTTAAACAAGAACCATTTATTGATTTTGCAACATCCAGAAATAGAACATTAGAACTTGCAGAAGAGTATTTTTCACATATTCCTTTTATGTTAATGCCTGATGCTGAGTGGTCGTTACGTAATGGCAAAGCACTGATGGCTCTTTGCCAACAAGAAATAAATAGCCAGGATGCGTTATATACCATAACCATAAAAATACATTCCACAGAATTTAGGACTTCACGATTATTTCGAACAGCAAACTGCATTCGATTTACAGGTGTGGTGCATGAAATACCAGACCCAAGTCTTACTCGCGTGAAAATTCCCTCATTTATCTATTTTCAAGCAGACCCCACTCAGATAGGTTTCCATAAAAGCAAACAACGCTGGCAACAAGATTTGCACCTTTTACTCAACGCCTATCAGAACAATCCACTCGATGCACGCAATACCTTCTACCTTGCTCAAACATACGAATCACTTGGGGATTTTGATCATGCCTATCATTATTATCAGCGAAGAGCTGAGTTAACAGGTTGGGATGAAGAAACCTTTATAACGTTTCTTCGATTAGGCCATTTAGCAAGAAAAAACTCACTTATCAATGAATCCTCAAAATGGCCCACAGCACGAGATTATTTTTTAAAAGCGTATGCGTTACGCTCTCATCGAATTGAACCACTCATTGAAATCGCCAACTATTACTGGCCTGATAACATCCCTGCTTGTTATTTGTTTGCCAAGGCAGCATACCATCAACCTTATCCTTCGAATGAAATGCATACAGTAGACAATGAGATCTATCAATACACACGCTATGAAATAATGAGTCGTTGTGCATGGCATGTGGGGGAGTTTGCCTTAGGGGAAGAAGCAACATTATTAGCACTTAAGGCAAAACCAGGAACGCCGCATTTATTAAATAATTTGAATCTATATCGCAATGCAAACAACAAAATATCATGACACGCCTTCCAGCGCATCTCTATCAGGGCGAAATCATGTATGCTTTTAAAAAGAACCCATTTCGTCTAACGTTTGCCAAGACAAAATTTCACACTCAGTGAGGTCATGTTGACGACGCTTGATCTAGCCCAGGCATCGCTATTGCTCAAATGGTTTTTTTTTAAATGGGGTCGGACAAGTAGTTTTTGCCTGAGGATTAACACCCTGTTGCGTATTTTTTTGTATATCCGTAGAAAGCATCGGCTTAGGAGTATTCGTCTGATTTTTCATTAATACGGTTGAGGGAGGGGCTGTCATTAACGGCCGGGGCGTTATATTCTGATTCACCTGTGGCTGTTGTTGCTGCAACCTGCCTGGTCTATTTTGTAAAGCAGCCGCACCGTAACGCAACTGGTTGTTATGTTGCAACAGCGTTCGTTGTTGAAGCGTCTGATTGTTCTGTTGTAACGTATTATTCAAAGGGGCCTTATTGTGTTGAGCGTTAAGCAGAGGAGCATCGGGCCGATTTACAACGCCTGTTCCTGCTTGAACTGAGGGAGCATGAACAGCATTTTGTTCTGATTGAAGCGTCAAGGGTGGTGTATTCAGTTGAGGAGCTGGCTTTGCAAAACCGGGTTTATTTGCATAAGCATTGGTTTGAACATTTGACATATTAACAGCGTTTCCAGCCACTTGGATGGACGGCTCTAACGTTTGAGGTTTATGTTGCAGTTTTTTTTCCATATCATCAGCATGAAGCTTAGAATAGGCAGTATACTTTTCTTGCAGTTTATCCATGTTTGCTTGTTGCTTTTGAGTCAGCGAACTATCCGGCACTTTCTTTAGTTCAAGCAAGCGTTTTAGTTCTTCTTCCGTTGATAGAGTTTGCGATTCATTAGCCATACGTGCCTCATCTTCAATACACAGCAACAATTTATAGTTTAGCACAAATAGAATACTAATTAAACACGTTGAGCCTCATTCCGCTCTCGACGTCGCGTGGCTAGTCAACGGGATCCAGTTGGGGCTTTTTTTGTGCGATAGGGCTTGGGAAGATGAATTGTCAACAGACTCTAGTCTTTGTAAAAAATAATCGGTATTCTAGTGCCACTATTATATATTAAGGAGTAAAGCTGTGGCAGATATTGTTGCGCGCTTTGAAATTCCCTACACACAGCTGCTCAATAATCAAGGTCAGCTGAACGGTAATCTACCCATCTTTGCCCAAAACCCTGACGTTTTAATTGAGCTCTATCGCATCATGGTTCGTACACGTTTATTCGATAAAAAAGCCATTGCGTTACAACGAACAGGGAAAATGGGTACGTATGCACCGATTAATGGACAAGAAGCCATATCAACGGCTATTGGACATGCCATGCAACCTGAAGATGTATTTGTCCCCTACTATCGCGATTATGCCGCTCAATTTCAACGCGGCGTTAAAATGTCTGAAATTCTGGCTTATTGGGGAGGAGATGAACGAGGCAGTCAATTTGCATGTAATTCTCAGGATTTACCCATTTGCGTGCCGATAGCCTCTCAATGTTTACATGCATCAGGCGTTGCTTTTGCCTTTAAATATCGTCAAGAAAAACGTGTTGCTGTGGTTTGTATTGGTGAAGGTGGCACATCTGAGGGTGATTTCTATGAAGCAATGAATGTGGCTGGCGTTTGGAAGTTACCCGTTGTATTCATCGTTAATAATAATCAGTGGGCTATTTCTGTTCCTATTAACAAACAAACGGCCGTGCAAACGATTGCTCAAAAAGCCATTGCAGCAGGTTTTGATGGCGTGCAAGTTGATGGTAATGATTTATTAGCAATGCGCGAAGTCGTTGGTATCGCTATTGAAAAAGCTCGTCGTGGTGAAGGACCAACCTTAATTGAAGCAAAAACGTTTCGATTGTCTGATCATACAACAGCCGATGATGCAACTCGCTACCAACCCCAGGAACATGTTGAAACAGCACTACTCAATGAACCCATTCAACGCTTTAAAACATTTCTTGAAGAACAACATGTATGGGATAGCGCTAAAGAAGAGGAGCTCATCACCACATGCACACAAGAAATCCAAGATGCTGTTAATGAATATTTAGATACCGCACCCCAACCCATACAGAGCATATTTGATTACCATTACGAAACGCTGCCCGATTATCTTATTGAACAACGAGCCATTGCCATTGAGGAGTCCGCCAATGCCTGATATCACCTTAGTAGAAGCGGTCACCCAGGCACTGGCCTATGAATTAAAACACGATGAAAACATCGTGGTGTTTGGTGAGGATGTAGGTAAAAATGGTGGTGTGTTTCGCGCTACAGCAGGTTTGCAAGAAACATTTGGTGAACGGCGTGTGTTTGATTCACCATTAGCAGAATCCATGATCGCAGGACTTGCTGTTGGCATGTCATTACAGGGGTTAAAACCCGTTGCCGAATTTCAGTTTATGGGGTTTATCTATCCGGCCATGAACCAAATTATTTCCCATGCAGCACGCATGCGAAATCGAACACGAGGTCGCCTGCATTGTCCTTTGGTCTTTCGTGCACCGTTTGGTGGTGGCATTCGTGCACCAGAACATCATTCAGAAAGTACGGAAGCATTATTTGCACATATTCCAGGGTTGCAAGTGGTGATCCCTTCTTCACCTAAACGTGCATATGGACTGCTGTTAGCTGCCATGAGAAATCCTGATCCTGTTATATTTCTTGAGCCTAAACGAATTTATCGATTGGTTAAACAACCTGTTGCAGATGATGGCCTGGCACTTCCTCTTGGCAAATGCTTCACCTTACAACAAGGCGATGATGTGACGTTGGTTAGTTGGGGAGCTAGCATGCATGAAACCCTTCAAGCCGCAAAACAATTAAATGCCGAAGGATTATCGTGTGAAGTTATTGATGTTGCCACCATAAAACCACTTGATATTGAAACCATTTTACAATCTGTTGAAAAAACAGGGCGTTGTGTGATTGTGCATGAAGGCGCTAAAACATGTGGTGTAGGTGCTGAAATATCAGCTCAAATCATGGAAAATGCCATGCTAAGTTTGCTTGCACCTGTACAACGTGTTACAGGTTATGATGTTATCATGCCCTATTTCCAACTCGAAAAGCACTACATCCCTAGTGTGGCGCGTATCAAATCGAGTGTTATGAATTTAATGGAGTCCTAATGAATATTTTTAATTTACCCGATTTAGGCGAAGGATTGCCTGATGCTGAAATTCATGAATGGTTTGTGAAAGAAGGCGATATCGTGGTGG
>CAZNVR010000059.1:6002-10281 GCA_964576655.1 uncultured Legionella sp.
CCATGATTTCAATGGAAACAGCCAAAGCGGTTGTGGATGTTCCCTGCCCTCAAAATGGCACCATTACAAAGCTGTATGGACAACCTGGGGATGTGATAAAAACAGGGGAACCTTTAGTCGCTTTTGCTGCCGAAACCAATGTTCGCATAGACAAAGGCACGGTAGTTGGTAATTTAGAAGAAAGCGCTGAAATCAGTGAAGACAACTTTATTATTGGTTCTGGTCACGAAACGCTGCGCTCTAAAGCTACACCCGCTGTGCGTCTATTGGCTAAAAAATTGAATATTGATTTAAGCACCCTGTCTGGTACTGGTACACATGGCATCATTTCACGTGAAGATGTGCAAGCGGCTGCAGATAAAAATGCCCAGGTTCCAGAGGGCTTTGAACCATTACGTGGCGTTCGACGTGCGATGCTAAATAGCATGGTTCAATCTCATCGCGACGTCGTGCCTGTAAGTATTTTTGATGAGGCAGATATTCATCAGTGGGGAGAAAATGCAGATATTACTGTTCGTTTAATTCGCGCAGTTCAATATGCTTGTAAAAAAGAACCCGCACTGAATGCGTGGTTTAATACACAGCACAGCGCTCGTAAATGCTTTAATGAACTACATTTAGGCCTGGCAATGGATAACGACGAAGGACTTTTTGTGCCGGTGATTCGTGATGTTGCATCGCAAACCGATACCGGTTTACGTCAAATCATTAATGAGTATAAACAGGCCGTTCAAGAGCGTAGTATTTCTCCTGACTACTTAAAAGGAGCAACCTTTATTTTATCTAATTTTGGTAAATTTGCGGGTCGCTTTGCAAGCCCTATTATCGTACCGCCTATGGTTGCAATTCTTGCGGTGGGCCGATTGTATTCAGGTGCTGTTAGTGACGGCAATCATATTGCATCACACCGTTTATTACCTTTATCACTAAGCTTTGATCATCGTGCAATTACAGGTGGTGAAGCCACACGATTTTTAAGTGCGGTAATGGAGTCATTGCAAGAAAACTAGTGAACAGCGTGATACGCTTGATGCTCTGCAAGCAGTGCTGCCAATCGACAGCCTGCTTGGGCAATACGCTTTTCTACAATCGATTGAGCCATCATTTGGTAATGATGACCTGCTGGTAATAAGGCATATGCTTTTTCAACGGCTAACGCATGAGATTCATATGCCCAATGCATGGCGTCCAAATTAGCACTCGCTAAATCACACGGCCAACGTGTTTCAAAAGCACGTGCTTTTTGTTTAATCCAAGCCTGTCCAACATGTCGTTTACCCACAAATAGACCCGCTCCTTTATCCCAATATGCATGTAAATTTTTAGCAACGTTATTTTTATGTAAAATAACGTCATTCCCCCCTCGATCACCCATTGGATGCTCTCGACTCACGTGGGTGACTGCATGCATAGGCTGATGAATATCTCCTACAACGTGCGTTAAAATGCGCAATGCACGCCCTTTTTGTTTAGGAGATGAATGTGGATCGCTCAGTACTGTTTTATACGTATTGACAGCCCAAACAGCGTTGATGGTTTGCATTGGCGGTAGTGATGAACCATCTCGAGAAAAAGGTATATCAATATAATGCATGGCATCGTACTGATGGGTTCGCCAGCGAATGCTATCAAGCCAAACGGATGAATTAACCAGGTTTTTTGACATATAACCATCATTCATATCACGATTATAATGATTCAAGGTTATTTTTGAGCGACGCGACAAATTATCATAAGCAATTTGAGCAATGAGTCGATGCCCTACTGCATTCCAACTATACGCGCCAGATGTCAATAAAATGCAGGTAAAAAGAGCGATGTTGCGTAATCTATTCATTAAATTATTAAAGATATTGTAGGTTGAGCCTTGGCCCAACCCGTTAAAATACCGCCAAACCATGATTAGCCCAAGGCTCAACCTACAAACAAATCAGGCTTTGGCTTTAGTCGATGCTCGACCTTGCGCACGCCCCTGACTTGTGCGGCTCGTTGTGCGTACGCGCGCCTTAGGATCAAATGATCTGGCTGGTCGATTACGAGCCGACGGCCTGGGAGCGGCACCTGGTGCTGGCAAACTATGCGTAGGCTCAAAACCATCTACTTCAATACGATCAATTCGACGTTTAATTAATTTTTCAATGTCATTTAATTGTGTAATTTCATCAGCACTCACTAAAGATACAGCACCACCTACAGAACCAGCACGTCCTGTACGGCCAATACGATGCACATAATCTTCAGCAACATCAGGTAAATCAAAATTAATAACCACAGGCAATTGATCAATATCAATACCACGAGCAGCAATATCGGTAGCAACCAAGACATGAATCTTACCTGCTTTAAAATCTGACAATGCTTTGGTCCGTTGGGATTGGCTTTTATTACCATGAATCGCTAACGCTTCAATTCCATCTACAGCAAGCTGTTTAACTAATTTATTTGCGCCATGTTTTGTGCGAGAAAACACCAGTGCTTGAGACCAATTTTCATGGCGTATCAAATGACTTAACAATGCCGCTTTACGTGCTTTATCAACGGGATGAATTTTTTGTGAAACGGTAACCGCTGTAGCATTACGAGGAGTAACACTGATTTCCACCGGTTTTTTTAAAAATTCTTTTGCCATTTGGCAAATATCGGCTGAAAAAGTAGCTGAAAATAAAAGGGTTTGGCGCGCCTTTGGCACTAACGCCATAATTTTTTTGATTGCATGAACAAACCCCATATCCAACATACGGTCTGCTTCATCTAAAACCAGCACCTCAACTTCATCTAATCGAATAGCACGCTGTTGAAATAAATCCAATAATCGACCCGGAGTAGCAATAAGTACTTCAACACCGCCTCTTAATTTTTGCATTTGTGGGTTAATTTTTACACCACCAAACACCACGGCAGTTCGAAGCGTTAGATATTTACTGTATTGTACAGTACTCTCATGAATCTGTGCTGCAAGCTCTCGCGTAGGAGCTAAAACAAGAACAGAGGCGTGATTACTTTTAGCTCGAGGCTTGTCCATTAAACGGTTTAATATAGGCAGCATAAATCCAGCTGTTTTACCTGTACCTGTTTGAGCGGATGCCAATAGATCAACCCCTTGTAACACAACAGGAATAGCTTGTGTTTGAATAGGTGTTGGCGTAGTGTAACCTTGTTCATTGAGTGCTTTTAAAATGGGTTCGGATAAACCTAGTGTAGAAAAAGTCATAGAATGTCCTCATTAGTTAAACGTTGAACACATGAGGTTTTTGGCTATCACTAAAACCCACTTGCGCACAAAAGATAGCCATCTTATCACACAATTGAACTTTTATCATTGAATAAATCATCTAAATCGCAGTACATGACAAAAAAATCAGTCATGTACTGCGCATCTAAATTAACGATTGTATGCACATCATCTTGATGGGAATCATGCAACACAAAGAAATATTACTCAACCGCGCGAAATCTAACATCAACCTGTTTGATGATGCCTGTGTTTTTTTCCCATGGACGAGAATAACAAAACACCAACTGAGTGGATTTAGGATAAGCCTTATTTTTTACACGTGAAAAGATAAATTGCGTCTGCCCTTCAGCACCGATACGTTGTGTTTTAGGTGTTATATACTGGCTATGTATTAATTTAAGATGCGTTTTATCATACGATTTCACTCGCCATTGAAATCCTGTTGTTGCATTGGCAGGTAGTGAAATGGTAAATGTTTTACTCTGTGCATCCACATGAAGCTGTAGCGTATCTACAGCAAATACCAGCCATGAATTTAGACACAAAATAACAGTTAAACACAATCGCATCATCACTCAAACCCCTTAAAATTTAAGCCCCGCGCGTTATACGCGGGAGCTCTCAATTAAATAACAGGTTCTTTAAACTAGGATTTTTTTTCCACAACCACATCATGTTTTAAATGTGTATTGCAGAGACCTTCTTCAGTGCAACATTCAGGAGCGCAGCAAGAACAGCCACAATCACATCCACAGCCCATTTTAGATGATAAATGCTTATGACCACAAAGCATTAATCCTACAATGAACATACCTAAAATGCCCAGGCCATTAAACGTAATGATAGTTAAAATAGTAGCAATCACTACCAAAATAATACCAAAAATTTTGCACCCATGATTTTTACAACATTCAGAAATTTTACATTTACCTTTATCGTCCACAATATTCTCCATCAAACAGGGTTAATTGACCATTTATTACAGATATTTACAATACACTATTGATATTAGACCAGTTTTGAACAATATGAAATCATTAAAGA
>CAZNVR010000060.1:0-10195 GCA_964576655.1 uncultured Legionella sp.
TTCAAAACAATCCAGATCACGTAGCCTTTCAACTTGCTTATTAGCAATTGCACCAAAAATTACACGTTTATACATCCATAACGTATAAGATGCACCAATAATTAATGTCGTCGCTGCCCAGAAAGCTATCCAAAAACCGGCTTTAATGCTTCCAAGAATCACCATAAACTCACCAACAAAACCAGACGTTCCAGGAAGACCTGCATTAGCCATTGCAAACAGCATAAAAAAGGATGCAAATAATGGCATGGTATTGACGATTCCACCAAAGTCTTTAATTTGTCGCGTATGCATTCGATCATAAATAAAGCCTACGCCTGCAAACATCGCACTAGAAACAAATGCATGGGAAATCATAACAACAATGGCTCCTTCTAGCACTAAACCAGCACTACTGAAACCACTTTTATCAGCAATAGCAAAAATAGCAAAACATCCTAATGTGACAAAACCCATATGAGAAATAGATGAATAGGCAATTAAACGTTTCATATCTTGTTGAATCACGGCGATTAAACCTACATAAACCACAGCAATCAACGACAGAATGACCATGACCATTGCATATTGACTGCATGCATCAGGTACGATTGGTAATGCAAAACGAATAAATCCATATGCACCCAGTTTTAACAAAATAGCAGCCAATACAATTGAACCACCAGCAGGAGCTTCAGTATGAGCATCAGGTAACCAGGTATGAACAGGGAACATAGGTATTTTAATCGCAAAGCCTAAGAAAAATGCGATAAAAATGAGTGTTTGTGCAGTCATGCTTAACTTAACCGCATATAGGGTTTCAATGTTAAATGTTCCTGATAAGTAACCTAAATATAAAAAGGCCGCCAACATCAGTACTGAACCTAAGAAGGTATAAAGAAAGAATTTAATAGCCGCATAAACACGATTATCAGAACCCCAAATCCCAATGATCAAATACATGGGTATTAATGTCGCTTCCCAAAAAATATAAAACACAATGCTGTCAAGTGCTGAAAAAACACCCACAAGTAAACCTTGCATAATCAAAAAAGCAGCAAGATATTGACCAACACGTTTTTTAATACTGTTCCAGGTTGCCAGAATAACGATTAAATTAGTAAATATACTAAGTACAATTAATAATAAGGCTAACCCATCAATACCTAAGCTGTAGCGAATACCTAATGCTGGCATCCAGGGTATATCTTCAACAAACTGCATTTTAAAGCTATTTAGATCAAAATCTGCCACCAAAGGAATACATAAACCTAACGTAACAAGTACAGTTATGATTGAAATCAAACGAGATACATTAGGCTTATTATCGTTACCTGTAAGAGCAACAAATACACCCATTAAAATAGGCAACCAAATTAATACATTGAGCAAATGATACATACTCTCACCTTAATTAAACTATCATCCACATAACGCAGATCACTTTCAAAATTTAAATTCATCCACATCTGAATGAATCAACATATGGATAATCATACTACCGTCTATCTTAAGCCATTAACCAATATAAGAATCCAAAGACACCAAACACCATAACGGCAACATAATGATATAAATAACCACTTTGAATCACACGACTTTTTAATGCAACCCAAGCAACTGTACGTGCTGTACCATTAACAAATAATCCATCGATAAGTTTTTGGTCACCAAAGCGATAAAAAACCCGACCTAATAACTTACTGCCACGAACAAAAAATAAATCATTAAACGAATCAAACCCATATTTATTTAATAAAAGACGATAAGGCCAAGACAATGTTCTTGCCAATACAACAGGAATCATGGGGAATGCAATATAAGCAATATAAGCAAGTACCGCACCACCTGCTGTTAACCAAAACACTAATGAATGAAGCGCATGGAGCATGGTCTGTACTGGAGATACGACCTCATGAGCTAATTCAGCTAAAACATTATGATCTGGCAATATAAATAAAGAGGGACTTAATAAGCCCGGTTTTGCAAATAGCATAGGCATGTATAAAACATATCCTAAAACAATAGAAGGAACAGCAAGTACAACTAAGGGTACCCACACAACCCAAGGCGATTCATGCACATGAGCGAAGGTATCATCGTCCATTCTAGGCTTACCATGAAAGGTCATGAAAAATGACCTAAAGCTATATAATGCGGTAACCATTGCTCCTGCTGCAACACAAAAATAAGCATATGCGCTACCTGGTATTTCAGATAACTTAGCTGCTTCAATAATGGTATCTTTTGAGAAAAAGCCTGCAAAAGGAGGGAAAGCACATAGCGCCAGCGTACCAATTAAGAAAGTCACATAAGTCACAGGCATTTTTTTCCATAAACCACCCATTTTTCGCATATCTTGTTCATGATGCATACCCATAATGACCGATCCTGCACCTAAAAATAGTAACGCTTTAAAACATGCATGAGTCAATAAATGGAAAATACCTGCACTATACGCAGAGGCACCCATCGCAACCATCATATAACCCAATTGAGAGAGTGTTGAATAAGCCACAACTCGCTTAATATCATTCATCACTAAAGCAAGAACGCCTGTAAATAATGCACCTGTGGCTCCAATTACAATCACAAAACTAAGTGCTGTTGTTGATAATTCGATAAAAGGAGATATACGAGCCACCATAAAGACACCAGCTGTAACCATGGTTGCCGCATGGATTAATGCAGAAATAGGCGTTGGGCCTTCCATTGACTCAGGTAACCATACATGCAAAGGAACCTGCGCAGATTTACCCATTGCGCCAACAAATAATAATATTGAGGTCACTGTAATAACAGACCAAGGATGTCCGGCAAAAATATCTATCGTTTGATTAGCCAGTCCATGAGCCGCTTTAAACACAGTTGCATAATCCAGGCTTCCGGTATAAGCCAGAACCAAGCCAATGCCTAAAAGAAAACCAAAATCACCAACACGATTAACTAAAAAGGCTTTCATACTCCCTTGATTAGCTGATTCTTTATGATACCAAAAACCGATTAATAAATAAGAAACAAGTCCAACACCTTCCCAACCAAAAAACAATTGTAAAAAGTTATTCGCTGTGACCAGCGTCAACATCATAAACGTGAACAAAGAGATATAGCTAAAAAAACGTTGGTAACCTGCATCATCAGCCATGTAGCCAATACTGTACAAATGAACCAAAAGAGACACAAACGTTACAGTAACCATCATGACAACAGTCAGTGGATCAATTAAAAACCCTAAATGAAAAGCATAAGGAAACGAATCACCACCATTCGCCCAGGTATAAAGGTTTAAATTCAAAATTTGCGCATGTCCTGCAAGGATTTGATAAGCCACATAGGCTGATAAAACAAAAGCAATACTCACACCTGTTATCGTGACACGGTGTGCATTTGCGCGACCAATTTGATTACGAAAAAAACCTGAAATTATGGAACCCATCAATGGGGCAAATATGATTGTTAAACAACACTGTAAAATACTCACGCGTCTACCCTTTTAAATGATTCATCTTGTTTACATTGATATTGCCACGATTACGATTGAGCAACATCACAATAGCTAAACCAATCGCTGCTTCTGCTGCAGCCACAGTCAAAATAAAAAACACAAACACTTCACCTGCGGTATTGCCATAATAATGTGAAAACGCGACAAGATTGGTGTTTACTGCCAACAACATTAATTCGATGCAAACCAATAATAAAATGACATTGCGGCGATTAAGCAAAATACCAACCAAACTCAAGCCAAATAATATAGAACTAAGTATTAAGTAATGTGTAATTGGGATCATGGCTTTTCCGACTCCATTTTTAACAAAGTAATTCTATCTTTTCGTTGGGTCATAATTTGACTGACTATATTTTGACGTTTTGAACGTATGGGGCCTCGATGAACTAACGTAATAGCAGCAACAATAGATACTAATAAAATAACAGCGGCTAACTCAAATGCAAAGACATAATCTGTATATAGAACCATGCCGAGTGCTTCAGTGTTAGACAACACAGCAGATGCATGGGATGATGTTGACGTAACCACCGATTGCACGCTATTCGCGGTGAAGGCATCTTTAGGCAATGCTTTCAAGAGGAGTGCCACTAATAATGCAACCAAAATTAAACCAAAAGGCAAATAGCGCACAAAGTGTTTTTTCATTGATTCAATATCAATGTTTAACATCATGACCACAAATAAAAACAAGGTCATTACAGCACCTACATAGACCAAAATCAAAATAAGCGCTAAGAACTCCGCTTGGAGCAAAATCCAAAGCACTGAACTGGCAAAAAAAGCCAGAACTAAAAAAAGAACGCAGCGTATGGGATTGTTTTGCGTGATAACCATTAAAGCGGAGATAACAGTTAACCCTGCGAACACGTAAAAAATCACTTGCAATAACACATCATGCATATCGTACCTCGTTAACGGTATTTTTCATCAGCGGCTCTATCAGCAGCCAGTCTGCTTTCCATCATATCGCCTACAGCGAGCAACTTCTCTTTAGTTTGAATATTTTGACCACGCTCACTAAAATGATAATGCTGGATAGGCGTAACTACAATAGAATCAACAGGGCAAGACTCTTCACAAAGACCACAATAAATACACTTAAACGCATCAATATCGTATCGTGTGGTGCGTCTTGAACCATCCTCACGAGGTTCTGATTCAATTGTAATTGCTGAAGCAGGACAAACCGCTTCACATAATTTACAAGCGATACAACGCTCTTCACCGTTAGCATAACGTCGCAATGCTAACATACCACGAAATCTAGGTGATATGGGTGTTTGCTCTTCTGGAAACTGTACAGTAATTTTCTTTTTAAAAAAGTATTTACCTGTCACTTTTAAGCCTGCTAACAGCTCTAGCAGCAGAAAACTACGTATGTAATGCTTTCTATATCGATATATTTTTTTCATTATACCGCTCATTTATACGAAAGATGAATTCATTAAAACCATGGCTTAAAATGAGCCAGTACCATTACTGCCGTCACAATAACCCAAACAATCGTTACTGGAATTAAAACCTTCCAACCCAAACGCATCAGTTGATCATAACGATAACGAGGGAACGTTGCTCTTACCCATAAATATACAAATAAGAAGAATGATATTTTAATTAATAACCACACTAAACCTGGCACAAAGAAAAACAAATCATTTAATACTGGAATACCTTCAAAAGGTGATAACCAACCACCCAGAAACAGTAAACTAATCATTGTAGAAATTAATACCATGCTGGCATACTCAGCCATAAAAAACACAGCAAAGCCAATAGCAGAATACTCTACATGAAAACCTGCAACAATTTCGGATTCACCTTCTGCCATATCAAATGGGGCACGATTGGTCTCTGCAATTCCTGCAATCCAAAACACCATGAACAATGGGAATAAGGGTAAAAACCACCAATGCCATATACCGCCTTGTTGAGATAAAACAACGGCACTAATATTCATACTACCCGATGCAATTAAAACCCCTACGAGTGCAAAACCCATGGCAATTTCGTAAGATACTGTTTGAGCTGCACTTCGCAATGCACCTAGCATGGCGTATTTAGAGTTAGACGCCCAACCAGCAATGATAACGCCATACACCCCTAAAGAACTAACGGCAAACAAATACAACACGCCTGCATCAATATTTGCTAGAACTAAACCTTCTTGAAAAGGTACAACAGCCCATCCGGCCAATGAAGGTGCTAGTGCAAATAGCGGTGCAATAATAAATAAATATTTATTAGAGCGTGTGGGGATAATAATTTCCTTACTGATTAATTTAATTAAATCTGCAATAGGTTGTAGCAACCCTGCAAATCCAACTCGATTAGGACCAATACGAACTTGCATAAACCCAATTACTTTTCGTTCAGCAAACGTCAAATAAGCAACACCCAATAAAAGAGGTATCACAATGACCAGGATTTTAATAATTATCCAAAGCAATATGCCAATATTTTGTAGCATGTTTATACCTATTTATTACTTAATTGTTATTGCAGCAAAGGCATGTCCTAAATCAACTGTTTCAGGCATGGCATTGGCTACCCAAATAACATCTGGCGCTATTCGTTCATCATATTTAAGCGGCAATGTTATCTCAATATCGCCTTGAGATACAGTAGCTTGTGCATCTAATTGCAGACGTTTTGCTGTAACAGGATTAACTCTGATACAAGCATCTTCAGCAGATCCACAATTTTGTAATTGTGGTGCATGACGAACAATCCCATCAACTCGATACAATGGCCACTCACCCACACGAACTAAATCATGACGAATTACAGGAAGGCTTTCAGGATAAAATGGTTTATAACTGGTTTCATGCATCATACCAACCCATGTTTTTATCTCTGTTAATACATCTTCTGTTGAAGCATATTCAAATCCATCTACATGCAGGATATTGGCCAACACTCGAAGAATTTTCCAACTAGGACGCGCTTCACCTGGTGGTGTTAACGCACCTTTAACGGTTTGCCATAACCCATCAACGTTAATATAAGTACCTGATGTTTCGGCATAAGGGCCGATAGGTAGTATAACATTGGCATAATCTTGAATAGATTCATCATCCCAAGCAGACAATACAACCACAAACTCTGCAGCCAACATGGACTGTCTTGCACAATGCGGATTTGCAAAATCAAAACCAGGCTCAACGCCCATTAAAAAATAGCCTTTAAGCTTGGCATCAAGGGCTGCGTGTACATCTAATCCTGCAGGTTCAACCACTTTTCCAGCAGCAGCACGATGAGGCAGCATGCCTGTTAAACTTGCCCCAGCACTATTAGCACCACTCGTTAAACGAAGAACACGTGCACCGCTGAGCTTAGACAGCCAATGGGTTAACGTACGCAATAATGCAGCTTCAGGATGATTTTCACATAATGCACCAGACACGATTGCAGCAGTTGGTGCTTGCAATGCTGCTGCAATTGCTTTACTGGTATCATTGGGTGTTAAACCAATTAATAATTTTTGTAACTCCTCTGGTAGTTGACTGACATCAGCGGCTAAAGCAAGAATGACATTTGCCAATTGTAAAGGCATTTCTTGAGGAGATAAAATAATTTTATCTGTTAAATCAAAATGATAATCATAATCCACAGGATTAATTGCGTAAATTTTACCGCCATTGGTATAGGCTTTGCGTACGCGAAGACCCGCTAGAGGAACTTCTCTATCAATATTACAACCCAACAGTAATACTGTATTTTGTTGTTCTAGTTCCGCATAAAGCAGAGAGCTTTTGGGCATGATAGACTGGCTATCTTGATCTCTAAAATCGGTTTGTTGCAATCGATGATCTAAATTATTTACACCTAACCCACGCATTAATTTTTGCAACAAATACAATTCTTCAAGGGTTGATGAGGAAGAAGCAAACGCTGCAAATTGTTCGGGACCATGTTGTTTTATCACACGGCTCATGCCAATACTTGCAAACTTTAAGGCCGTTTCCCAATCCACTGTCTCCCATTGACCATCTCGTTTAATTTTAGGCTGAGTCGCTCGCAGCGGGCTATTTAAACCTAAATAACTAAAACGATCTCTATCAGAAAGCCATGTTTCATTGATTGCTTCGTGCTCTTTAGGAACAACACGCATTAATTCATTACGACGTGTGTGCAAGTGAACATTTGAACCCAAACAATCATGCGGAGCAACACTATCATGCTGTGTCATTTCCCAAGAACGTGCGGTAAATCGATAAGGCTTAGAGGTCAAAGCACCCACAGGACAAAGATCAATAACATTACCCGATACTTCTGAAGTAATACTATGTTTGATATACGTGCTAATTTGCATGTCTTCGCCACGATGAATGCCACCAAGCTCAGGTAACCCTGCAACTTCATCACCAAAACGAACACAACGTGTACAATGAATACAACGTGTCATTTCCATAGAAATCAGCGGACCCAAATCATCATTAACGACTGCGCGCTTTTCTTCATGATAATCAGAGCGATCACCACCATAACCCATGGAAACGTCTTGAAGCTCACATTCACCACCTTGATCACAAATAGGGCAATCCAGTGGGTGGTTAATTAACAGAAACTCCATAACGGCCGCTTGTGAACGAAGGGCCTCTTCTGACTTGGTAAATACCTTCATTCCATTTGTTATGGGGGTTGCACATGCAGGCACAGTTTTTTTGCTATTTTCTACACCAACCAAACACATGCGGCAATTTGCTGCCACTGACAATTTTTTATGATAACAAAAACGAGGAATATGAATACCCATTTCATCAGCAACTTCGATGATCATCTTCCCATTTTCTACTTCAACTGTCTTGCCGTCGATTTCAATGATGGCCATTGTTAAACCTTATTATGCTTAATAAATGAATCAAACTCATGATAAAAGTGTTTGACGAAACTTTGTACAGGCCATGCTGCAGCTTCACCCAAGGCGCATATTGTTCTGCCTTCAATACTATTTGCAACATTAACCAACTTTTCTATATCGCCACGCTCACCATGCCCATCTTTAATTCGATGCAACAAACGCACTAGCCAGCCCGTGCCTTCTCGGCAAGGTGTGCATTGACCGCACGATTCATCCATATAAAACTCAGAAATTCTATACAGCGCATTAACCATACACGTTGTATCATCCATAATGATTACAGCGCCAGAACCAAGACCTGAACCTGCCTTTTGGATACTGTCATAATCCATATCAAGCCCCATCATAACCTCACCGGGTAAAACGGGCATTGACGTACCACCGGGAATAACCGCTTTTAAACGTCGCCCTTCACGCAGACCACCGGCCAATTCAAGTAGTGTTTTAAATGGCGTACCGAGTGGTATTTCAAAGTTACCAGGATTATTAACATGCCCGCTTACGCTGAAGCATTTTGTACCACCATTGTTAGGCTTGCCTAACTTTAGGAACCAATCGCCACCTTTTTCTAATATAACAGGCACAGAAGCAAATGTTTCTGTATTATTAATCGTTGTAGGTTTTCCGTATAAACCATAATTAGCAGGGAATGGGGGTTTAAATCTAGGCTGACCTTTTTTACCTTCCAATGAATTTAATAATGCTGTTTCTTCACCACAAATATAAGCACCAGCGCCTAAATGGTTATATAAATCAAAATCAACACCTGAACCTAAAATATTTTTACCTAAAAACCCAGCTTTATAAGCTTCATGCAAAGCAGCTTCGGTTCGTTGGAACGGTTCCCAAAACTCGCCGCGAATATAATTATATCCAACGGTGGCACCAATCACATAACCTGCAATAATCATCCCTTCAATTAATTGATGAGGGTTATATCGTAAAATATCGCGATCTTTACATGTTCCTGGCTCTCCTTCATCGGAGTTACATACCACATACTTTTGTACGGGTGCATTCCGATTCATAAAGCTCCACTTAAGTCCAGTAGGAAACCCTGCGCCTCCGCGACCTCTTAATGCCGATAATTTTAATTCATCAATAATTTGCTGTGGTGGTGTTTGCTCTTTTAAAATACGTCGCAATGCACTATATCCACCCACACTTTCATAAGCGGCAAGCGTCCAGGGCTCTGGTAAATGTAATGTTCGATAGCAAACTTGATTCAACTCAACCATAATATTGGCCTCTGTACCTGTTATTGCATTTAAGCAGTCATATGAGCATTAACTCATATTGCATTTATTTAAACTAAGGCGTTACAAATATTCTTCTAGAACGGCATCAATTTTTTCTGCAGTGAGATGCTCGTGATAATCTTTATCCACTTGCATCATTGGAGCATTCACGCATGCACCTAAGCACTCAACCGAACGTAAAGTGAAACGCCCATCCGCTGTTGTGTCACCTATTTTAATATTGAGTTTTTTCTCTAAATGATTCACAACTGCTGCTGAATCACGCAACAAACAAGAAATATTAGTACAAACGTTAACCAAATGACGACCAACTGGTTTTTGTTCATACATCGTATAAAATGATGCTACTTCATACACATGAATGGCAGGCATATTTAAATACGCGGCAATTGCATCCATAACATCTGATGTTAAATGTCCATGCTCGCCCTGTGCAACCATTAAGGCTTCCATCACTGCAGATTGTCTTTGATCCACAGGATATTTTGCAATCCAATCATCAATACGCTGTATACCCTGCGCACTGATAAATTGATGAATTAATTTTTCTGATTTATCAGACATACTTATTAACCTTTAGATGTA
>CAZNVR010000061.1:0-2996 GCA_964576655.1 uncultured Legionella sp.
ATGCCGAGAAAAAATTGGCAATAGCTCCCAAATTAGCCAAACTATTGCTAGACGCCAATGAGGTCAATACAACTTGGGCTTTTCAAATCCCTTATAGTTCCAGGGAATCCATTATTTTCCTGTTGAGATATATGGAGCCTGGATTAATTGCGGCGTTATTGGAAAAGGGCTTGGACTTAAATCAAACTGTCTGGGGCCAAGAAAAAGACAAAGGTACAATAGCTCCGCTGACGTGGATGATTGGTAATGCTGAGAACGATGCCGTAGAGCAAATTTTAGCACTTGCTGAACAATATCAGACGCCAGAGCAACGTCTTGTTTGGATAAACAAAACAGATTTAATGACACGCCGCCGATCATTTGGATTTGAACGTTTTTACGCACCATTAAGCTTTGGATTATTTGGGGTTGCTCTCAGGGAAACTCGCCTTGAGCAAACAGCCCTCCAGCTGTCCATCGCAAAGGGTTATCAAGATCAAAATGGCAGCGGGCACAGCATTTCTTGCAGCAATTTGAAATTATCAGAAACATTATTGCGTTTGGGTGCGGACCAAACAATCGACTATCAAGAACCCACATTAGGCAACACGGCATTACACATTGCTTATGCCAGAAGGGATTATGCAGCAATCAAGCTATTACAACAACATAATGCATCACAGAACATTCGAAATGCTGAGGGTCAAACTCCTGCTGATTTGCTATCATTAACGTTTGATCAAGCTAAAAAATTACTTGAATTTCATACATCACCCGATCTCCATCCGGATACCTTTCGTTTGGATGAAAAAGAATTTCATGATCAATCCAATTTGGAGAGGATCATGCGAGAAGTTAAATTTGAACGCAACATTATTGATGTAAAGGGAAAAGCCACAGAAATTCCAGGTAACCCATTGCATTTAAATACAATAGAGACTGCCGTGATATTTAATGATTATGAAAAAATTTCAATGATCATTAATGAGGAGGCAACTGATGTCAAAAAAACAATCAAATCATTTCAAGACAGAATAAACCTGCTTAATTTTATACAAGAAGATACCCTCCTTAGCTTGCAAAGATTACCCTGGAAAGATTATCTTCAGGAAAGAACAACGATCGATAATAAACTCAATGGACAAACAAACCCATATATGTTTGACATGGATGAAACAGGATATAAAAAACATCAGGATTGGATCAATGAAGCAGAAGAACAATCCGTAATCCAAGAGAATATGCATGAACTTCATGACATGAAATCCAAGCTCGAACATGGAATAAATGTATTAAAAATGTTTGAACTAAAAGACGCTGTACTAAAAAACGATACGGTTTTGGTTCAAAAATTGATTAATGAAGGAATAGACACTCAAATTATCACTAATCAATTACAACAAGAGTTAGCTGTTTTGCAATTTAAACAGACTCTTGAAACACTCGTAACATCCTTAGTTCAAGGCGTGGCCATTGAATGGAAAACGTTTGATGCTCAAATAAAGTCAGCATGGAATAATGCTGGCGGCGCAGCAAACCCATACTTGCCAAATCCAAAATTACAGCGTTATAACACGCAAGCTGAGTTTGATGAATTAATAGAATCAATGCCATCCCCCCTCCCTGAGGAAGAATTAAACTTTTTAAAAACTGAATCAGATCAACTCGCTGAAACATTTACAAAATATGATAATGCATTAACGTTGATATGCAAGACGAACAAAGCCCTTCAGGATGTAGATTTTAATCCTTCAGCATTACTTAATGATTATAAATCCAAACTATCAAGATCGGGAAATGATAATGGGACAAAGGGGTTTACACTATAATGGTGGCTCCGGTTTCCGATCGCAGGTGATTAAACTGTATAGATGAGGTCAAATGCTACCCCCTAAAAAATACATTCTCATTTTGGAATTTATGGATGTTTGAAAAAAGATGATGCTATCTTATTAATAAAAAAGGCTCGCGGTCCTTACAAAGGAATGTATGATTTGCCTGGCGGAAGTCCTATTGAAAAGGAGTTAAATGAATTAACGTTACGACGTGAAATTGAAGAAGAAACGGGGCTTAGTATTCTTTCCTATAAAAAATTTACAGAAGAAATAATAACATTACTTTATGCATACACAGATAACAATAGAGATTATTTATTAAAACACTCGGCATTACTGTATATAATAAACGATTATGAAGGCAATCTTAAGTGCTCTTTTGATGGAGAGGATTCTGATGGCGCCGAATGGATACAACGTTCAAATATTCATGAAAATAACGCTACACCTTTTGTGCTGTTTTGTATTGCCAATACAGGATAAGGTTTTGTCGAAAAAATTAGTTCAACGCCTTTCTGGAAGACTCATCCTCCTCACGATTAAAAAAAAGAACAACGCCAGACAAAACCAATCAAAAAACATAATCATAAGGGCGCGGTTTGTTGGTACTAAAAAAGTCAGTGCATTCAGCTTAGATGCGAAATAATAACTACCTGCCCCGCCTATAGAAAAAAGACATAATACGGGGAACAATCGCTGATTAAGCCATTGAGCATGAAGAAACCATGCGCTAAAACAACCCCACAATACCATTAACCAAGCCGGAATGAAGTAACCCATATGAAGAGAAAATCTAAACACATTAATTTGCATCAAGATCGTATCATTGATTATTCCACCGCTTAATAAGAGCAGGAAAAATAGCCACATGGAACGTGTTAAGGGTTGATAAAATAAATTAAGCAAAAAAATAATCGCAGCCACACAATACCCATATTGTGCATGCTCAGTAGTTGATAAAATACAGAGCCACCACTGAATTTGAAATACAACAACTGGTAGTAATGTTTTTATAAATGACTTCATTTTGCTTGTATCGCGCGCGGTTTAACAAAATGAAGATGCATATCACCTAAATACCCTTCAGCAAAACCCGCCTCAAAATAAGAAAAATAAAAATCCAATAACCGGATAAACAAGTTGTCAAAACCCAAAGCAAGGACGTGTGCCTGCGCTTGGAAA
>CAZNVR010000061.1:3006-10142 GCA_964576655.1 uncultured Legionella sp.
CACGCCAGAGCCGAAGGGTTTTAGCATAATCCAGTCCTATGTCTTCTAAATGAAATAAACGCAAATCACTGCCATGGGTCATCGCATTTAATAAAGAGGTAACCGATGGGATACAGCTTCCTGGAAAAATCGATCGTTTAATAAAATCGACTTCATGTTTGGCTCGTTCAAACGCCTGATCTTGGATTGTAATTGCTTGTATGAGCATGTGACCATTGGGTTTTAGTAACTTAGAACAGCTTGAAAAAAAGGTAGTATAGTACTGATGACCTACGGCTTCGATCATTTCAATGGAGACGATTTTGTCGTAAATTCCTGTTAAATGCCGATAGTCCTCTTTTAACAAGGTAATCTGATGATTTAAGTTTTTTTCTGAAATACGCTGTTTAGCTAGATCGTATTGCTGTTGAGAAATGGTGGTTGTCACAACCTTACATCCATAATGTTCAGCTGCATGCAAGGCAAACCCACCCCAGCCTGTGCCTATCTCCAACACAGTATCACTCGGTTTTAAATCTAATTTTTGGCAAATCACATCCAATTTATGCCTTGCAGCAGTATCTAAGTCAGCATCTTCGGTAGGAAACAACGCACTCGAGTACATCATGTTTTTATCCAAAAACAGGCTGAAAAATTCGTTACTTAAATCATAATGTTGGGCGATATTACGACGGCTGCCTTGAATATTATTTCGCTTGAACTGATGAAGCATCCAGCGCCACCAATTAGCCAATTTAAAGCGACTGTTTTCTTTATAATGTGATGAGCGTTCATTACGCAAAAAGAGCCGTAACAATGTCGTTAAATTATCGGTTTCCCATTTTTTTTGGATAAATGCATCGGCAGCCCCCAAGCTCCCCCCCATGATGCAGGCCCAATAAAAATGAGGGGAGTTGACGCTAATCACAGCATTTAATTCCGAATGCGGACTTAGATCACCAAAAGACCATGATTCCTGCCCCTCGTGAATCGTTAAACGACCAATCTTTAACCGTGAAAGACGCATGAATAACAATGTTTTAGCTATATTTTTAAGCATTTGCACCTCGGGAGCTATGGATGAGAATAAAACGGGGCACCTTTGAGCCAAGTACGCAAGGATTGCCAATAAATAGCGCCAATAACTTTACCTGTCATAAAAGGATAATGAATTAATGCATGCGCTAGATGTTCGCTCGTTAAACTCTTTTTTTTCAAATTTAGATGGGCAGTAAATAACGTCTTTTTGTCCTGAATATTATTCATATGCACACGCAATTCGGTTTTAGGTGCACTAAACCACCAATCATAGGTCAGATTCATCGGCATGAGCGGTGAAATATGAAATTCTTTTGGAAAAATAAAATGATGCTTGTCTTGATTCGCTCGAGCGGGATCTACTTTTAAAACATAGCAATGCTGTTCACCCCAAGGGGTATTATTGATTTCAGCAACAATAACTTCCAAGTGCTGACCGCTTTTATCATAACAATAATAAAAACTCACCGGATTAAAACAATACCCCCAATAACGCAAATGCGTGAGTAATCGCACGGGGCCCTCAAGTGTTACCCCTGTACGCTCATACACTAAATCAATCACGGATTGTTTTAGGGACAAATTCGGATCACCTAAATGATCTTTACGATGAAACGAGGCAATGTTCTTTTTTTCTACAGACCAAAACCACTGCGATCTGAATAAATCATCTAATTGATCTAAATCGAGGTACATCATAAATACACGATATTGAAACTGGTGTTGAATAGTCGTATATCGCTTATGAGTCACAAGACCTGTATAAATTGCACTATCCATAGCATTCTGCAAATTGTTGGCATACATTTAATGCACTCTTGACGCCATCTTCATGAAATCCAAATCCCCAGTAAGCTCCGCAAAAATAAATCCCTGACTGAGCATTAAGTTCTTTTTGGCGCGATTGGGCAGCAAGAC
Organism: uncultured Legionella sp.; assembly: GCA_964576655.1. GTDB lineage: Bacteria > Pseudomonadota > Gammaproteobacteria > Legionellales > Legionellaceae > DDPF01. The sequence continues at coordinate 4,942 of CAZNVR010000061.1, forward strand.
TAGCTAACGTATATTGTGGGTGACTATAGGAAAAACGCTGAATTATTTTTTCAGGATTAATGATGTTGGCCGCATTTAGCGAAACTAAAAAAGGAACCGAATCAGTAATGGATTGTAATTTATTCATATTATACGTCAACATCGCATGGTTTTCCGATGAAATCCTATAGTTCCAACTAGCCCAAGCTCTCCTGGACGACGGCATTAATGTTTCATCTTGATGCAGGATTACATCATTATTCTCATATGAAAAAGATGACAGAATTTCATCTTCCAGTGGGGTTGGTTTATCCAGTAATCGCAAGGCTTGGTCACTGTGTGTAGCAACCACCACCGCATCAAAATGACCAATCAGGCCTTTTTCATGATATAAATGAAATCCCTTGAGTTCACGGCGTAGATTTACAACAGCTGTGTTCACATAGACTTGCTCTTTAAAGGCTTCAATCAACGGCGAAATATAACGGGAAGAACCGTGTTTAATCACCTTCCAAGAAATATCCGGCAGCATTTTCAATAACGCATGATTTTCAAAAAAATGAGCAACAAAATAAATCGGCATGGCACCAATCACATTTCTAGGCGAAGACCACAGTGCTGAAATTAGTGGATATAAATACAACTCACCCAACGATGCATGAAATTGATGTTGTTTAAGAAACTCTTGCAGGGTCGTTGTGGTATTCATTGACATCAATACAATGTTTGCAAGACGATGAAAACGATGAATTTCTTTCAACAACTGGTAAAATTTAAAACTAAATAAATTTCGTCGATCAGCAAATAAACCATTTAAAGACCCTCCTGAATATTGAAAATTCAGTTTAGGGTCATAAACGCTAAAACTCATGTCTGTATTTTGAGTATCAACGTTGAGTTCATTCAAAAGACGAGTAAAATTAGGGTAGGTTTTATGATTAAATACGATAAAACCCGTATCAATGGCATAATCTTGCCCTGCAGTGGACACATTAACCGTATGGGTATGTCCCCCAATGTAATCCGATGCTTCAAAAACAAAGACATCATGCCCTTGTTTTTGCAGGTAATATGCACTCGTTAATCCAGAAATACCACTGCCAATAATTGCAATACGCATATTTACCTTAAGAGTAATCTTAAAAGATAGCTACTTATTTGTGAGGGTAGCGTACTTATAAATCGGATGAAGTACACGAAAAAAGCAGGAACGTAAATATCCAGTTTTTTCTTCTCTATTCCGTTAACAATTGCCTTTGCTGCTCGTTCAGCTGTAATTAACATGGGCATCGGGAAATCATTTTTATCAGTTAAGGGCGTTTTAACAAATCCAGGATAAACAATAGACACGGTTATTTTGTTTCGAGACAATGATACTCGCAAGCCTTGTAAAAAATTACGAATAGCCGCCTTGCTTGCTCCATAAGCTTCTGAACGAGGAAGCCCCAGAAAAGCAACAGCACTGCTCATACCAATCAACTGTGGATTTTTAGAAGCCATTAATAACGGAAGCGCGGCTTCAACACCATAGACCATACTTAAGAAGTTGGTTTTAATCATACGTTCAAAAACATCACTTTTAAACGCAGACACATCAACATACTCACAACTACCCGCATTAAAAAAAACAATATCAATGCATCCATAACGTTGATTTAAATCGTGGGCGGCATCCAAATTTGCTTGCCTGTCGGTGGCATCAAAAGCAAGAATATAGGCCCCAGTTTGATGAGCCACCTGTTCCAACGCTTCATGGTTGCGGCCAGAAATAATCAATTCATATCCTCGAGCAGCCATCTCAAGGGCTACCGCTTTACCAATCCCGGAAGAAGCACCGGTGATCCAGACACGGGTTTTCATCGTATTTTTCCTCGCTTCATATTCACCGGCCGCAATTCATGAATGATACCGATTTTTGATAACAACCAAAGCATATAGAAGGTTAAGTCTATTTGCCACCAACGAAATCCTTGACGAACTGAATGAGGATAAAAATGATGGTTATTATGCCACCCCTCGCCAAGGGTAATCAGGGCAAGGTAAACATTATTGCGACTTTGATCTGGTGTATCAAAATCCCGAGAGCCCCATTGATGAGAGAGAGAATTGATACTGCTAGTGGCATGGAACACACATACTGTTGAAATAAAAAAACCCCAAACAACCAATTGCATCCCTGAGGTTTGCAATTCAGGAGCATAGTCATGCGCATAGTTGCCTAATCCATATAAGCTCATGAGCAGTAGCAATGGAGCAATAATGTCGTAACGATTTAACCATACAAGCTCTGGAAATTTAGCTAAATCCGAAACGGCTTTATAATTCGTACTAAAGGCATCCGAAGAAAAAAACCATCCAATATGACTCCAAATGAATCCATCATAATGCGGTGAATGGGGATCGTGTTGAGTATCAGCTTGCTTGTGATGAGATCGATGGTGACTCGCCCACCACAAAGGCCCCCGCTGCCCTGCTGTTGCACCCAGAAACGCAAATATAAATTGCCAAACGCGATTCATTTTAAAGGTTTTGTGAGAAAAATAGCGATGATAAAAGCCCGTTATACAAAACATGCGAAGATAATATAGCCCAACAGCAGTCAAGAGAGCAGTTTTGCTAAATCCCACCCAATACACAGCAAAACAACCCAGATGCAATAAAACAAATGGAATGGCACGCCAAAGTGTAAAGCGGTTTGATACGAGCTTTTTCTCAGCAGCATCGTTATCAAACCATGCCCATAAAGCAAAAAATAAAGAACCAAGCCTCAAATCAATTACCCCTTAAAAAAGCTGGCTGTAATTCGACCGATTGGAATACCAAATTTTTTCATGACGGCGTTATTCAATACCACCTGGCCATTAACACGGTATAACCAATCATCCATTGTCACATCGATTGTTTTGCCTTGATAAGGGATTTGAAGCACATAAACCAGATGAATCGCATTACCGTATTGCTCTCCATGAGCAATCCCTGTGACATCATCTGCCACTGCAGTAAAATGATGCGCATCAGTGTGCGTTAATCTCCATTGACGATGCTGCTTTTCTCCATCATCGTAAATAAAATCTTCATCTAATGTGCCTTGATTTCCGGTCCAGTGACCCTGCATTTCCACAGTAAATCGCCGCCGAACACCGCCTGTATATTTTTGTATTAGACCATAGCCTTTAACATGCCCCGTAAAGAAGTCTTCCATTGTCAAAACAGGGTGGTTTTTTTCATAATCCTTGATGTTATTCATGCTGCATCCTTGAAGTAATAGAGCGAAGATACAGCCCGTGAGGGTAACCATGAATTTATAATTTGACATCATAGTGCTCCAAGCTGAACGCGGGGAAAGAGATAACCATTATGCATCCAGACAAACGTTTCGTCTATACTCCTGCCTTGCATTAAATCGTATCATTGATTATTACCCCTCGCTCTAAGTTTGGGGCCCTTTTCTTCCGTCCATTCCAGGAAGACAAGAGGTATTATCATTGCATAATTGTAATGTTTTGCTCAGTGATGTTGCCAATACTCGAGCATTACCTGATGTAGTTATTATCTTATTGTTTTACCACCTCTGGATCTAAGGCTTCCTCAGGTGTTGTGCCTGTTAATTTAATGAAGGACTGTGAAAGCTTATGAACTAAATCAGAGGTATTATTTTCTATACCTAAAGATACGGCCATCGTGAGGATGTGGCTTAACGTATTTTGCAATCGGCTGTTACCAAAATATTTTTTATTCAATTCAATGTCTTTTTCAGCAATGGCAACTTGACTATCGCAAATCGTTTTAATCACACCCTGGATATCAGGTGAGGGAAGAATCTCACGTTGTAATTGTATAGCTGCTACTCGTTTTTCATGCCCAATCCACCAAGAGCTTTGCAAATACTCTTCAACCATATCAACTGCAATATGCTTCATTTTATCTGCATCCAGCAAAGGTTTATGAGGATCAACAGAAGCTAATCTTCTAAACAACACCAAATAGTGTCGATTATCAGCAATATCATTCAGCGGTGTATGAAGGGCTTACATGATATCCATAAATAATATTTAGAAAAATGAAGCACATCAACAAACAATACACCCCGTAGACCATGCTTTGAAATTTGTCCACAAATTCTGTGGATAAATATGTGTGCAAAGGGCTGAAAACTATTCTTTCAGTTGATATAGCAGGGTATTTAATAAAAAAAATGAATGTATATAGATTGACCTAATGCGTCTGTATGCAATGTATTGGAAATTCCTTAGAAGAGAAATTAATAAAAATTAATAAAAAATGTGTTGCAAAGAACTTTCAGCGGTTATATAATTCGTGACGGAGAGGTGGCAGAGCGGTCGAATGCGGCGGTCTTGAAAACCGTTGAAGGGCAACCTTCCCAGGGTTCGAATCCCTGTCTCTCCGCCAATCATTAGTTATAACTCATTCTACCACGATAGACTATTACAAAGCATCACACATAAAAATGCGGCTTAAGCTTACGGTGGAGTAAGCAAACTATCAGAAAAAACAAAACTAAATAGAGAGCAGCTATATCGCATATTATCAAAACGCGGTAATCCCAGGTTCATAACACTAACTACCGTCTTGAGAGGTCTTGTGGACTTCGGCTATCAATTGAAGCCGTTTAATGTCTGCCATGAAATGATTTTAATGCATCATGGCAGCATAGCGACAGTGATTTTTTTCTGATAAACTATCGTAAGAGTTGATCATTCCTCCTTCAATACCTTTACGGAGCTCAGGCTCAGAGCCGATTAAATAACGATTATAGCCACCTGTGCATTTGAACCATTAACTCTGGCTTACTTCCTGAAGTTTGAGAATTATCCGCAGGTTTTAGATAATCAAAAAATGTCTGTTTTGCTGTAGTATACATAGGTTTGGCAAGGCATGTGGTTCCTATAAAGCAAAGCAAAGCAGTTGAGAAGTAGACATTAAAAGCTTTATCTGTGTTAGGGGCAAGTAATGCTTCTCTTAATGCTAATACGGCCATTAGTGTTACTAAAGGCGTTATTACTATGGTTTGAAAAATAAAAGGGAATCTTAATAAATTGGCATTTTTTGATAAATAACGCTCAATATCAGATATATCTTGCGAAAGAGGTAGCAATTTATCAAAGTTAGAATTTCGCTTTAAAGTGTCAATATAACAGGCAGCCTCGATATACAAGTTGCAGTCACTTTGCCTAATATTTATCTTTAATAAGGTATTTTTT
>CAZNVR010000062.1:0-10015 GCA_964576655.1 uncultured Legionella sp.
CCCCTCGCGACGATAGATTGTGAACCCCGTCAGGCCCGGAAGGGAGCAGCGGTAACTTTTGATTCGAGCGCCGAGGTGCGGCTCTTAAGGCTGCCACCCAATCTGTGAATCTTCTTATGAGCTATATAGCACTTGCACGCAAGTGGAGGCCACGCACATTTTCTCAACTAGTTGGTCAAGACCACGTTAATAAAGCACTAATCAATTCATTGAAGCAACAACGTCTTCATCATGCCTATTTATTCACAGGAACTCGCGGTGTTGGCAAGACGAGTGTGGCACGCCTATTGGCTAAAGCGCTTAATTGCGAACAAGGTATTTCTGCTGAACCCTGTCTAAAATGCGATGCATGTATAGCCATTGAGCAAGGTCGATTTATTGATTTAATTGAAATTGATGGCGCGTCGCGTACTCGAGTTGAAGATACCCGTGAGCTGTTAGAAAACGTACAATACGCTCCTACAACTGGACGTTTTAAGATTTATCTTATTGATGAAGTGCATATGCTTTCTCAGCATAGTTTTAATGCGCTACTTAAAACACTAGAAGAGCCCCCTTCTCATGTTAAATTTATTCTTGCAACAACCGATCCACAAAAACTTCCTGTGACAGTATTATCACGATGTTTGCAATTTAGTCTAAAACATATACAGCCTGTTGTTATCGCAAATTACCTTCAACAAATTTTAAATGAAGAAAACATTCCATATGAGATGAACGCTCTCACCTTGCTAGCAAACGCCGCTCAGGGCAGTATGCGTGACGCGCTCAGTCTACTTGATCAAGCTCTTGCAGGTTGTGGCGATCATCTGAATGTACATGATGTAAAAAATAGTCTTGGCTATACTCAACAGGATTATGCCATTCAATTATTACAGGCGTTAGTCAATCTTAATCCCGAACAATTACTAACAATCAGTCGACAAATTGCTGAAGAAGGTGGGCACTTTCGTTATGTTCTAGACGAAATTTTGTGTTATTTACATCAAATTAGTATTACTCAAAGTATACCAGGCACCCATCAGCTCATTACTCCTGCACCAGAGGTGCTTACATTAAGTCACCAAATGCTGCCAGAAGATGTTCAGTTATTTTATCAAATTGCTTTAAAAGGTACGCAAGATATGCCATGTGCACCAACGATGGCAATTGGTTTTGAAATGACCTTATTAAGGATGCTTACATTTAAACCAGCGACACCAGTCTCACCCCCGGCACTTGCTTATAAAACAATAGAGGGAATTGAGGAAGAAAATAAACAACAAACAAATCATCTGCAACCATCGGTTAAACCTGCGTTAGAGACAAGGACCTCCCCTGCTACCTTACAAGAGAATAAACAACCATTAAGTCGTGTTCTACCACAGGACACAACACAATGGAGTGATATTTTAGCTGGATTAAAGCTACAAGGTTTAGCACTTAGCGCTGCAGAAAATGCCGAACTCATGAGTAAGTCAGAAGGCCTGGTTGTGCTGCGCGTCGCCAAAGGGCATCAATCTGTTTTTACGCCTTCAGTATTGAGTCGTATAGAACAAGCGCTATCGGTTTATTATAACGAAAAAATATCTTTATCGTTAAATAGCGATGAACTTGTTTCATCAACACCATTGTTACAAAAAATTGAACATCAAAAAATAGAGCATCAGAATGCTGAAGCCGCCTTGAATAACGACCCTTTTTTTCAACAACTACAGCAAGAATTTTCAGCTGAAGTGATAAAAAATTCTATTTCATTGCTGAAAGATAATGAATGATGTCCTATAATGAGTGCAAGCGCTGATTCACGTAATCAGATTTTACCCCTTAACCTAAAATAAAGAGGCTCACAATGGCTATGCAACCCCCTGATATTGGTTCCTTAATGAAACAAGCTCAACAAATGCAAGAAAAGATGGTAGCTGCTCAAAATGAACTGACTCAATTAACTGTTGAGGGTAAAGCTGGCGGTAAAATGGTAGTTGTTACCATGAATGGCCGTCATGATGTATCTGGTGTAAAAATCAGTAAAGCATTGCTAGATGAAGACATTGAAATGTTAGAAGATCTTGTTGCTGCTGCGGTTAATGACGCTATACAACAAGTTGAAAAAGCATCTAAAGAAAAAATTAGCCAGTTGACTGCAGGATTAAGCATTCCAACTGACTTTATGAACAATGTTGGCAAAGAATAATTCTTAATGGATATATTATCTAATCTGGTAGATGCATTACGCTGTCTACCAGGTGTTGGTCCTAAATCAGCACAACGCATGGCTTATCATTTATTGCAACATCAACGCTCGCGCGGATTACATTTAGCAGCGTGTTTAGACAATGCAATGAAAAATATTGGCCAATGTCAGCGTTGCAATAATTATGCAACAAAAAATTTATGTTCTATTTGTAATTCCAGCCGAGATTTATCAACGATTTGCATCGTTGAAAACCCAGGCGATGTTGCGGCAATTGAACAAAGCCGTGCATATCAAGGATGTTACTATGTTCTAATGGGTAAAATTTCACCTCTAGATGGTATTGGTCCTGAAGATATAGGATTGCCTAAATTAAAACAATTAATTATTGATGAAACCATTACAGAAGTCATTCTTGCCTTAAGTCCCACCATTGAGGGACAAACAACCATACACTTTATTCAAGAATTACTTCGACCATTAAATCTTCGTGTTAGTCAACTGGCTCATGGCATCCCGTCAGGAGGCGAATTAGAGTTTTTAGATGGCAATACAATAGGCAATGCACTGAGAAATCGTGCCGCAATAGCGCGCTAGAGCCTGATGGCGATATGTTTTGTATAAAATATTATTCCGTTAAATCGTTTCTAATTTTACAAATTAGATCAAAGACCACCACAACTGCATAAAAAGCCAATATTTTGCACGAGTTATGCTAATTGACGGCATTATGTGTGTCTACTATGATGCGGCCATATGTATATGGCTTATCAATGGAATGAAAAAAAACTTCGTTAACTCACATGGAATTAACTTAATTTTCAGTTGTATTCTTACGATTATATCTATACCTTGCCTGTCAAAAGAACCAACACCCCATTTTGTGTTTTCTTTGTACCTGGTTAAATCACCGCAACCCTTGACGCCTGACTTAACGCTTATTCCCATGCAACAAGGTTTAGTTAGATCCCTGTTTCGTTTAAATTTAAAACCCTATGTTACGATCGAACACACCGATTTTTCTTATGAACTATATAACGGCTCTAAAGATCTCTCACAAAACATAACAACAGGATTATATGGAACCAGTTTAACTATACTTGGCTTACCACCGGGTATAAAACAAATTACAACCAAACCAGAGGATTGCTCGTTTCCTTTTAATTTATGGTTTCAACAACGATGTCAATTGCATTTTGATGTTGATCCAAACACCGTTTTATCTTCACAAAACAGTTTTGGTCCTCAGGTATATATGCATATGGATTGGTATTGGGGAAATCAACAAAATCGACATGGAGGGGAAAATATTTGGGTTCTTCCATCTCAAACCATCACGGGAGTTCTAGCTCCTGTTTTGCTTCCATTACAAATTCATGTCACACCTAATGAACAAAACGGTTTGTTTTACGATGCAACAACCCATTCCATCCAAGGTACACCTATTAAAACGGGTGAATATTATTTCAACGTTTATACATCGATTGGAAATATCAATACAACTTCGAAAACGCTAACCGTTCAGATCAATTCAATACCCTTTAAACTCCCGATGTTTAAACAAAATTATCGTGTCCCTAGTGCCACGTCCAATCGAACATATCAACTAAATTTAATGGATCTCATTGAGCCAGATCCGCATTTAATCAACAATCAAATTCATTTTCATCTCATTCCCAATCACGAATCATCTTGGCTCAACATAGATAAAAAAAATCCTGCATTATTAACAGGTCATTTAACACCCAAGGACGCAGGTTTAATTAAAAAAGTAAACATCATGATGACATCGAATACCAATCATGATTCAGCGCTGTTACGCATTGAAATTCCGGTTGCTTATGATTTAGAAAAAAAACCAATGATTAAAACTATACAACTTAATGGTATTGCAGGTCATCTATTTGAATATGATTTTAAAAAACACATTTTAGATTCAACTAACGATCATAGTTTGCAAATCATCATCGATAAGATTACGCCTGCAGCACCTTGGCTGTATCGCTCAAAAACAACACCAACTCAAATAAGAGGATTCATTCCTCACCAACCTGACCGGAATTATTTGGTCACAGTACATGCCAATACAGCCATAGGAGGGAATTCTGATTTAATCACCCTGCCTTTGCATATTGTCATGGATAACACACAACCGTCTCATCAGGATAATAAGGCATGACACAGATTTTTACCGGCACAGGTTCAGGCATTCATGGTTCATCACTTAATCAATTAGGAAACTTTGGCCCTAAAGGCGTTGCTAATGTTGGTCAAGGCGGTACCTCTGCTTATGTTAATGCTGCTAATGGAAATTTAGTGCTCAAACAATCGGATGGTTTTTTAGCCAATGCGGATGTTGGATTTGAATTATTTCAAAGTTATAACTCTCAAACTACACGCTGGCAATTTAATACAGATTCTCGTTTAAATTTAAAAGGCAAAGCAAATACCCGTGGCTCAACTGTCACACGCACCGATGAAGACGGGCATAAAAGCCGATTTATTTATTCAAACACACAACAAACATACCTTGCAGAAGATGGTCAAGCCGCTCAATTAACATTTGATGGTAAACATTGGATTTATCAAGAAGGCAATCAACAACGTCATTATGACTACAATATAAAAGGACAACTCACACGTATTTTTGATAACGATGGACACGAGCTTCATTTTAATTATAAAAACGATGTATTAACTAGCATTACTGATAATAATAACAAACAATCCATCACTTGGTCCTTTCATAAAGGATTATTACGTGATGTTAGGTTTAAAAGTAACAACCAAATGGTGCATCATTTACATTATGATTACGATGCTCAAAACCGCTTAAATCGTGTAAGCCGTGATTTAGGAGAAGGGAAAACCTATTGGGTTGCTTATGATTATGTTAATAACACCAACCAAATCAACGGCATTCGTCAATCTGATGGCACGGCCCTCACAATAAAATACGATAACAAAGGACGCATTCAAACCTTACGGGATGGTGAAGGTCGAACAACCACTTATGAATACAGTCAGGGTAAAACCACTGTCATCAACGCGTTAAATGAACGCTGGTGTTATTATTATGACCAAAATGCACGATTAACTGGGGTTGATGGCCCTGAGTCTTTAAACATTCGTTATACTTATGATAACAATTATCTAAGTTCTATTGTTCAAGGCAACCTGCGTTGGTCATTTACTTATAATAATGTGGGTGATTGCATAAAAATGCGCTCCCCCACAGGTGATCTCACATTACGTACGTACGACAGCGAACATCGCCTACTAAGCGAAACCCATGACACAACATTTGATGGCGAACATCACCCCACCACCCCCTCAACCAAACATTTTATTTATGATAAGCAAGGACACCTTCGTTTTGAAATAAATAGCGATAACGTTGTTACGGAACATCGTTATGATCAACAAGGTTTTCGCACGAGTAGCCGTTGCTATTTACAACACAACGGCCCATTTCCAAATAATGAACTCGATACGTTAATTCAATGGACTCAATCCCAACCCCTTGACGCCATTAGTTTGGTTGATTATCACTATGATTGGCGTGGGGCTTTAATTGAAGAACTTCATTACACTCAAGTCAACAAAGAAGGGATGGGGATATTAAGTACAGACACCCTAAAAAGTTACAGCCAATATGATGCCGCAGGTCGTTTAGTTGAAAAAGCAAACCATACGGGTCATACATTAAGCTCTACTTATTATATTTATGATGATCTCAATCGTTTAATCAAAACCATCGATAATCAAGGTCATGTTCAAACGATTGAATATGATGATACCCATCAACGTATTTTAAAAACCAATGCCAATGGCCTACAAACTGTATCGGTGTATGATAAAAGCGGTTTATTGTTAAGCAGTCATCAACTCGATAACACACACGATTATGGCACCACAACCTATAATTATGATGCAGCAGGGCAATTAATTGCTGAAACAGGTACAAACGGTAAAACACAGTATTTTTTTTATGATAGAGAAGGACGCTTGCAAGCCAATATTTCTGGCAATGGTCAAGTCATTGAATATCGATACGATACCGAGGGTCGTCGGATTCAAACGCATCAGTACCAACACACGGTCACCATCAACACCATCGTACATTATGATGAGATAAAACCCCATGCATCATCTGAAGATCGTATCAATCAAGTGGTATACAACGCATATAATCAAATTGCCTGGGAGATTAATTCTGAAGGCGCAGTGATTGGGTTTCAATATGACTCACAAGGCAGAATCCTTACCAAAACGGCATATAGTCAGCGACTGCCTGATTATCAAGCAGATAAACGTCTCACAGAAATAGACATGGCTTCGTTATTACCCAATGACCATGATCGCATGCAATCTTATTATTATGATGCGAGTGGTCGCTTAATTGCAGAAATAAACGGTGAACATGCAGCAATATCCTATAGTTACAATGCTCAAGGTCATTTAATTGACTGTTGTCATTATAACAATTTAACCACGCAACCGCGCACCGGTGTGTGGATTAACGATGCCCCCACCAATAGCTTGCAAGATATTCACACATATAGCCTTTATAATACAGCTGGTCTTAAAATAGCAGATGTGGATGGAGAGCGTTTTTTAACAGAATATGTGTATGATTCTCGCGGATTAATGATAGAAAAAATCAATTATTGCAGCGCTATTGAGCAAAGCATCTTGTTAAATGAAACAACGCACTTATCTGACATTCGTCCTCTAAAGGCTATCAACGATCATCATACAACCTACCTATTTAATGATTTAAATCAATGCACAACCGAGCATACCGCATCAGGGCTGGTGATTAATTATCGATATAATGAGCAAGGATTAATCATCCAAGAATGCCGTACCGATCAAAAAACGCATGATGCACGTGCATTAAATTATCGTTATGACGCGCTAGGACGGATCATCCAAAGCCTGGATTTCATCGGCTCGAACTTGCTTAACGATACAGCAGACATTGAGTCCATTTGGCAACAACATAGCACGCGTTTTGAATATGACATCGCTGGACATTTAATTAGTAAAACCAATGCCCTGCATGAAACCACACGCTTTTTATATAATGAAGCAGGATTATTAGCCTACACCATGACGCCTTTACATGCCGTCACAGAAATACGCTACAACACGTTCCAACAAATGGAAATTCGTATTGACTATCAAAACACCTACCCTGTTGATGCCCCCATCACCTATCTTGCACTCAAAAACCATTTTAAAAACTACACGCCATCAGATGATGTAACCCACTATCAATACAACACACAAGGATTATTAATCAGCCAAAGCAAAGGCAATCAAACTACTTTTTCAACCTACAACGCATTTGGTGAACTGTCGCAACACAATCTTCATACGCCTCATCTGCCAGATGTGATCACGAACTATACATATGACCGACGTGGCTTGTTACAATCGCGCATTGACGATGCAAAAGGAGTTCATCAAACATTTAGCCTCACCTACGATGCATTGGGTTGGATTAAAGAAAAACGGGATGCAAAACAAGGGGTAACGAATTATATACGTGATAAGCGTGGATATGAGATTATCATTACCGACCCCATACAAGCTAAAACCTTGATTACTTATGATGCATACCATCGTATCATTCAAACCAAAGACAAAAGCCGCTTATATTATACTTATGATGATCAAAACCAAACCTTAACAGTAAGCCGCGATTATTTAAATACCTCTATCACGACTCAATTTAATGCTTTTGGCGATAAAATATCCATGACCGATGGCAATGGATATATAACCCATGTTCAATTCAATACCCAAGGTCAACCCATTCACACGGATGCTCCAGAAGGCTCAACGATTGATTATACCTATGATGCTTTGGGTCGATTGATCTTACAAAACAACAGTGGCACATGCATACGTTTTACATACGATGCAGCAGATCATCTGCTGACCAAAACCATTGATCCAGATGGTTTAAACATCACAACAACATTTACCTACGATACCCTGGGCCACCAATTATCGGTCATTGATGCCGGTCGTTGCACTCAATTTCAATATGATACCAACGGGCGCTTAATACAAAGCCTGCTTGATCCAAAGGGTTTGAATCTAACCACTCGTTTTGACTATAACGAGTTAGGCCAACTCACCCGAGAAACCCGCTGCAATCCTCAGGGCACAGATCAGGTGATTGCCTACACACGTGATGCATTAGGACAATGCTTAACTCGCACCTTTGATCCAGACGGATTACAAATAACCACCACATATACCTATGATGACAACGGCAATGTGATTTGTGAAACCGATGCCAATCAACATGCAACGCATTTTGTCTATGATGCAGCAAATCGACTGCGTTATCGCATTGATGCACGAGGGGTCGTCACAGAACATGTGTATCGTAATGGGCGGGAAATTAAAACCACTCTGTTCAGCCAACGTATTTCACCTCTTGAACACTATGATGAAGCCATGATGGCAAGCATCATTCAAGCCGATCCCAATGCCGATCAGCATCAATTTTACCGTTATGATATGCTCGACCGACTCATGTACTCCTATGATGGAGCAGGTTTTGCCACAGGATATAGTTATGATGGCAATGATAATATTATTAGCAAAGAGTATTACACCATACCCTGCTCAATTCCTGAATTGTTACAAGGAAACACCCCTTTTCCTGAGGGGTCTATCACCATGCGCATTGATTATTTTTGCTATGATGGATTCAATCGTGAACGGTTTAGAACCAATCTAGACGGTCATCTCATTGAAACGCGCTACAACCCGGCAGGGCAAATTACAGAAACCATACGTTACGCAATGCCTATGGCGATGCCTGATATTGAAGATAAAACATCGGTCGCCTGTTATGAGATGAATATTTATTATGACACGGAGAATGATGAACACATTCATTATCAATACGATAATGCAGGTCGCTTAACGTTTAAATTATCCGCCGAAGGCATTGTTACCGGTTTTAATTATGATGATGCAGGCCATCAAATTGCAACACACCACTATGCAACACAATTAACCGACTACGAAAAAAATAGTGATGATTGGACTCATTACATCCAAAAATCCAACAACGATCGAATAATCCAAGCAACGTTTGATGCCGCAGGTCGTGAAATTTATCGCATTAGCCCAACAGGGCATGTGACGGAACGCAAGTACGATGCCATTGGTAATGTGATTGCCGAAATCATTCATGCCTCAATCGACTCAAACCAAATCAGCCAGCTCAATTATGACGCCCTTGGACGCTTGATCACTAAAACCAATGCCCATCATCAAACCACTAGCTACACTTATGATAAGAATAATAATGTCGTTACAAAAACAGAAAACAATCAAGCCGTTTGGCAATATCGTTATAATGAAACCAATCAATTAATTGAAACCATCGCCCCCCTTGCGACATTCAAAACATACACCAATGGCGTATACATGGATGAAGCACGCTCGATCATCACACAACAGGATTACGATAGTTTTGGTAATCTGATTCGAGAGATTCGTGATGCAGGAGGAATGAATCAAACCATTGACTATGTTTATGATTTTAATCATCGAAAAATACAAACCCGTTATCCTCTAACAGCAGTATGTAATGCAGCACCGCATGCATTAAATGCACGTGAAGAAGAGCGTCAAACACTCACAGAAGATTTTGTTTACAATGCATTTGGAGAATTGGAAGAATATATTGATCGCGCCGGGCATTCGCATCATTATGCGTATGACTCTACAGGAAAACAGGTGTTTGCAGTTGATGCCGAACACCATGTGATTCATTTTGAATACGATGAATATGACAATATTCGTACT
>CAZNVR010000063.1:0-10008 GCA_964576655.1 uncultured Legionella sp.
AAATCATAACAGATCATAATTACCTGTTAGATAGTCATTTTTAAACTGCAGTGCCATTTCAGCCTGGTCTAATCTGTAGAGCAGATGAATATTGGGGCCTGCATCCATGGTGACAATAGGCCCATCGCCATGGCGTTGCCATTCATCTTGTAAACACCTTAATACAGCTTGACTGCGCTCTGTTATATAAGAAAACGGTTGGTCACATGTAGAAAATAGTTGGTGCATGTCTTGAAATTCATGCCAACAAATTTGATACGCTGCCGTCCAATCTTTTACCTCCAGCGCATTTAAGAGTAATTTTAAGTTTTGTGATGCACGTTGATGACGCGTTGTGTATTGAGGGCTGGTTACAATGCGTTGATGAGCAGCACTGGATGACACTTTTTTTTCATCGTGACTAATCACAATCACTTCATGGAGCAATTTCATGTAAGGCAGTTCAATGGCGTGTACATCGTCATTATCCCATAATGCCCAGGGTGAGAAAAATGAACGGCATGATGAACCAGAGCCTTCACGGCTAAATGCTGCTTGGGTATTTATAGACGGTAAGGATACCTGCGTGAGTTCACTCAATGCTAAAACAGCACATTTTGTTAGGGCTGCGAAACTAGAAGCCGAGCTGGCGAGCCCACTGCTGTGAGGAAAGTTATTGCTTGAACGTACAATAAATGCACCTGTATAGTTAAAATGTGCTTTAAGACGTGTAAGATGATTTAAAAAACGCTCTTGTGCTGATGTTGATAATGTAAAGGGTAATGCACCTGGAATGTTTAAAGGTTCCCAATAATCTTTTTTACCAGGATGTACTTCCATGGTGACATTGGTTAATAAATTATCAAGTGTGTACGATAACGATGGATTAGCCGGAATGTTTTTAGTGGGATCTTTTTTTCCCATGTATTTTATCAAAGCAATATTGGCTGGAGCTTGAGCGAACCATTGCATGTATATTCCCCTCGTGATGTTTAATGCCCCGGAGCATCATTCCATAAAATTTTATGTAATTGTAATTGAAAACGTACGTGTAGGTGATCTTCCACAATCCAATTGGCTAACATGGTGGGATTGAGTTGCCCCCAGCTTGGGGAAAAAAGAATATGTGCGCACTTGTTGAGCTGGTGTTGCGTTATCATATTGCACGCCCATAGATAATCTTCACGACTACATAAAACAAATTTAATTTGGTCAGATGGTTTAAGATGAGTAAGATTGGACAGCAGATTTTTCTCACATTCACTTGAATCGGGTGTTTTTAAATCCATTACAATCATGACGCGGGAGTCTATGGCTGAAATATCACGAGCACCACTGGTTTCAATAGATACATGTTTGCCTGCATCACACAAGCGTTTAAGTAGCTCAATGCATCCTGGTTGTGCTAAGGGTTCGCCCCCTGTTACACAGACATGGGTGCAATCAAAGGCGGTTATTTTTGATAAGATATCATCCATTTCCAGTATTTGTCCGCCACTAAAGGCATATGCTGTGTCACAATAATTGCAACGCAGAGGGCATCCTGTGAGACGCACAAACACGGTAGGTAGACCCACAGTTACGGATTCACCTTGTAAGGAATGGAATATTTCAGTAATACGTAATGAGTTCATTGGTTTTTTAATGTATTAAGTTTAGTGGTTGCAAGCTTGGCTGTAGGCGTATCAGGATATTTTTTAATAACCTCTTGTAATTTAAGCCTAGCGTCTGAGATGTTTCCTTGCGCGGCATAAGCGTAACCTATTTTTAATAAGCTTGCTGCACATTTACTAGACGTAGGAAATGTATTTAACACCACATTAAAGTGTTCGATCGCTTGAGCATTATTTTTTTTCACCAAATAAAGTTCGCCTAACCAGTATTCTGCATTCGCTGTATATCCACCACGAGAATATTTATTAACAAACGTTTGCATAGCGAATAATGCTTTATCAAATTGTTTTTTTTCTATTAGCTCATAAGCCGCGAGATAATTAATTTGTTCTTCAGCAGGATTAGTACGAGCAACTGGTGTGTTAGTCGATTCTGCAATGGGTGGTGTGGCGCTTGTATTTGGTTCTACTTGAGAAGGGGCAGAATCCATGTTCAGAGGTGTGGCAGGTGTAGTGGTTGCCTCTTTTGCTGGAGCACCTCTTAAACGAGCATCTAGATCTTTATAAAATGCCAACGATTGTTCTTGTAATAATTTTAACTCATGAGCTTGAATGTCTAATTGGCCTCTGAGTTCTTGAATTTCTTGTTGTAAGCCTTGTACTTTATTCAATAAATTAGATTCATTTTTAAGTTGATCAGGGCTTATGTCATCTCTGGCTAACGCCGGTTCATCTTGGGTGTAAGTTGAGCGCTTTTGGGTGTTTGTATACGTGATATCGTTGTCATCATGAGCAACAGGTGACTCAGTCACCTGTTGTTCCTCAAGAAGCGCGAAATTTTCGCTATCATCAACTACGTCTACTGCGCAAAATGCGTTTAGAGGCAGTATCAATGCACAAAAACATGCGGCAAGCAGGAGGCGATGAATCATCGTGTTGACTCGTAAGTTAATTCAGCACGTCGATTTTGAGCATGAGACGATTCATCATGTCCTAAATTAGCAGGACGTTCTTTACCATAGCTCACAACACGAACTTGCTGACGGTCAACACCGGCCATACGTAAAATATCGGCAACTGTGTTTGCACGGTGCTCACCAAGAGCGATATTGTATTCACGACTACCACGTTCGTCGGTATGTCCGGCAATCAGAACGCGTGCACCAGTGTGCGATTTAAGGTAGTCAGCTTGTGCATTAACAGACGCGACATATTTACTGTCTAACGCACTATCATCATAAGAAAATAGATAAATTTGGTTGTGAGGCGCTTGGGTTGTATACATTTCACCCGCTTCTTGACCTGAAAAACCACCAGATTGACCTAAGCCATGAGCAGATAAACCACCATCAGCACCCATGCCGTCAGCACTGCCAGGTGTTTTTGAACAAGCAGCAAATAAAATAACACAGGATGCGACCAGTCCTAACTTTACAAATGTTCGGGTGTTCATGTTCTATTTCCTTAATAATGAATTGAAACGCATTGGATAGACATTCAATGAGCAGTATGTATATCGCGTCTTGACGACGAGCATATTGTATAATCGTTTTAAACCTTTTGCTATTAGCTATGGCATTTAAATTTAACGTTTATTGTTATCGGTTTGTACTTGTTTCACAACAAACTGGGTTAATCTGTTAGTAAAGGTGAGAGCCGCTTTATTTGCAGCCACGACACCTCCATAAGGTGTGTCTTCTGAACATGGCACACGTTCATTAAAAATGCGCGATGCAACAATGCGACCATCAGAAATATGGGTGAGTACCACATTTGCAATGAGTTCCACCTTGCTTGGTTTAGTTAAAAAATTTTGTTGAAGAGCAATGAGTTGTGTATCTAATCGATAATCTGTTTTATCTGCATCAGGTCCTGACGCTACGGCATAAAAATAATGGCTATGCTGTAAGCTTTGTGTAATCAAAGGATAGAGCATATTAGCAGGGCTACTAATCCAGGCATTGTGAGCAAAACTACTTAGTTCAAATTGTTTATCAACGTAGAGCATTTGTTCTGTTTGATAACCAGGAATGGCATCGGGTTGAGAAACCAATATGGACCTAGATGAGCGAAGCGATGCTATTTTTTTCGCACTAAATGTCTCTAATTTATATTGGTTGTTAACCGCGTTTTTAATGGGTGCGCACGCGGTTAAAAGTCCACAAAGACTTGTTACTATAAAAACAATTAATTTATTCAAGGTTTTTCTCCTGGTCCAAGTTTGGGTGCTGCACTTCCACGAAGGATGACCGCTGGATTTTGTCGCATCTCAGCACTTACTTTTTCAAGGTTTGCTGCCATTAAATTTAATCGACGTAGTAAAATGACAGCAGGCGGGATGGCTTGTTGTGAAATTTTATCAATACTATTTCTACCTGCACGCATTGTTTGAGACAATTGAATGCCTGCTGCAGAAATATCATGGGACATTTTAGTGAATTCAACAGCACTTTTTTTCAACTCAATCACCAGTTGTGGTAAATCCTCTAGTGTTTTATTTAAATTGGCATTATTACGTTCAATTATGGATGATATTTTTTCTATGTTGTCGAGTGATTTTTTAATATGAGCATTGTTTTCTTCGTCAAATACCTCTTTGATTTCTTTGGTAATTTCCGTAACATTTTTTTCCAATTGGTAAAAAAATGACGGTTGGTAAGGAATAACAGGATATTTTTCGCCTGGTAATATAGGTAGAGGAGTGGCACTTGGTGAGTTGGATGATAGTCCTAAGTAAGTTGTGCCAGTAATCCCTTGAGAGACTAAAGTGGCCTTTGTACTGTTTGTTACTGGCGTGCCATCTTGAACTTGGATAAGTAATTTAACTTGTTGTGGATTGCTAACATTCAGTTCAATTTGTGAGATGAAGCCTACTTTGACACCATTAAATTTCACAGGGGATTCAATCGTTAAGCCAGAAACCGCTTCTTGCATATAGACAACATAGGTGTGGTAAAGTTTTTTATTAAATCCTGTTGATAGCCAAATTGCAGAAATAAGTAAGCCTGCTGCCAGAAGTAGCACAGATAAGCCTACAATAAAATAATTGGTTTTTGCTTCCAAGAGTCTTGCCCTCTTTGTTAATAGTTCTCTAGTTTAGATTTTACTGAAGTAATCAGCAATCAATGGATGTTTATTCTTCATTAATTCATCAATCGGCTCAATACTAAGCACTTCGCCCTGTCCGATAAATGCCACACGATCTGTTGTGCGTTTAAGTGATTCAATGTCATGACTTATAATAACAATGGTTAAATCCAGAGTATCTCGCAAAAATACAATTAATTTATCAAACTGTTTAGCACTGAGCGGGTCAAGGCCTGAGGTGGGCTCATCCAAAAATAATAACTCAGGATCCATTGCAATAGCACGTGCGGCCGCAGCCCGTCGTTGCATGCCCCCACTTAATTCCGAGGGGTATTTGATAGCTGTGTCACTCGATAAGCCGACCAATGCTAATTTTAACAAAGCCAATTCTTTCATTAATGCCGGATCAAGATGTGCGAGTTCTTGCATAGGGAACATGATGTTTTCAAGAACTGTCATTGTTGAAAACAGAGCACTATGCTGAAAAAGCATTCCCCAGCGTTGTCGCAACGCATTTGCGCCTGACTCATCCAGTTGGGCGATGTCTTGTCCAAATACATGAATGGAGCCTGCAGTGGGTTTTAACAGCATTAATATGCTACGTAAAATGGTCGTTTTACCGCTACCACTGCCGCCAATAATAGCAAGAATTTCACCTTTTTTTACGGTAAGATTCACATCACTGTGCACCCAATGACCGCCTAGGTAATTTTTCAGGCCTTTAATGTCGATAATCGGTGTGGCCATTTATAACCCTCTCCAACTGTAAAGCACTGAATAAATGGCGTCAGCAATGATAATTAAAAACAAAGCCTGTACGACACTTTTGGTGGTTTGACTGCCTACACTATCGGCATTGGATTCAACACGAAACCCTTGAAAACAGCCAACAAGTGCAATAAGAATGGCAAAAGCGGGTGCTTTGTAAAGACCAAGTAGAAGTTGTTTTAAACCAACCGTATCTTGAATTCGCGATAAAAACTCTTGAAAGCCGATATCTAACATATGTTTAGACATGATCATCGCACCTAAAATACCAAATGCATCAGCCCAAAATATTAATAATGGAAAGACAAGCAGTAAACCAATTACTTTAGGTACAACAAGCAATTCCGTTGGCGATAATCCCATGGTATAAAGTGCATCAATTTCTTCATTGATTTTCATGCTACCAAGTTGCGCTGTAAACGCTGAGCTTGTTCGACCGGCTACAATAATTGCTGTTATCAAAGGCCCAAACTCACGAAATACAGCCATTCCTGATAAATAGGCAATAAAACCATTTGCACCATAGGTTTCTAGTTGTAGTCCCATTTGATATGCAAGCACAATACCAATTAAAAAAGAAAGCAACCCTACAATAGGTAACGCTCTGAGGCCTGTGGTATTCATGTTTGACACAATACTTGCACCTCTAAAGCGGCGCCATTGTCTCATTGCACGAAAAATTTTATCACTTAAATCACCAATCATCACAATTAAACCAAACACTTGATTCAACTTATGCATGGTTTCCACACCAAGTTCATAGATGAAACCGTGTTTTTTAATTGTAGGAGGTTGGTAGTGCAGGGCTTCACTGTGGTTTTCGACGGCGTTGATGAGGTCGTGTTGTTGAGATGTAAAGTGTAATAATTCGATTTGATTATGTTTATGTTTAAGTTGGGCTATATACTGAGTTAAAAGCAAGGCACCTGCGCTGTCTAAATGCAGCAAATCATGCCCATTAATTAGTATGTTTTGCTCATTTGGATAATCGGTGATAGAACATGGTGATGTTAACTCGCCAAGCTCAAGAATAGACCAATCACCATTACAATAATAAATGTTTTTTTCTTTGTCGAAGACAAAGTGAGCTTTTGTCATAATTGCTATCGTCTTACAAAATAACCTAGCATAATACGAATAGGATTTTTCTGCCACGGAAAACATTGAAATGACTCTACAAAAATTATGGATTATTGATCCTGGGTTTTTTCGCCTAAAACATGCAGCAAAAACGATACTGGCTATTTTAATCACCCTGCTTCTTTTACAACGTGAGGAGTTGGCATTTAAACTAATGGCCGGTGTTGTGAGTGGGTTTTCTATGCAAGGGGTTGTTGCGAAAACATTTTCATCACGATTAAAACAAATTATTATTTTAAATACCGCCTATTTTCTGGCCTTTTTTTTAGGGCTGCTGGTTCGAGACTCTCCTGATGGGAGTGCAATTATTCTTGTTGTTGTAGGTTTTGTGGCAAATTATCTTCGTCGTTTTGGTTTGCAAAGCAGTGTTGCGCCCATGATGGGTTGGACATTATGTTTTTTTGCGACCATTTTACCTTTTTCAAGTACCTCTGCGGTGTGGAGTCACAGTTATGGTTTAGTGATAGCTCTTGTTGTCTCCGCTGTAGTCAATGCCTTGGTATTTTCAGAAAATCATCCCCGGTTATTTGTGGATAATTCAAATCGCATATTTAACATGTTAGCTCAAGGCATGCATGAGTTACGTCGTTATGTGTTAAGACGAGACGAGAGGACTTCTTTTGATAAAACGATACTGTCAGAAATCACCCATACATTAACGCATTTACTTGAAAGCAATCAGGCTATGGAAGAAAGTGATGTATTTTCTAATGCATTTTCAGATCAAATCACCGCTATTTTATTACAGCAATATGCTTTGGTTCATGCGTATGTAATGATGTTGGATGCTTTTAATACATTAAATCGACACAACCATCAGTTGTCGCGCTCTGCTCGGATTAGTCTAAGTTTAATTTATAAACGTTTTGAACAGCTTTTTGATTCAATGACGATGCGCTCTGACTATTCAGTGAAAGCAAATGCAAAATGGATGTCTTGTGCAACAAAATTTGCCTATGTTCCTCCAAGCGAGCCTGCCATTATCATTGTATTATTAAATTTAAAATTGAGTTTTAATTTATTAAATCGTCATATAGCTCTACTAACAAGAGGAATGTATGAGACTTAGGGAAACTACAAAACGTGCGTTTCAGGCGGCTACGGCGATTCTTATTGCGGAATGGATAGGTTGGTATTTTCAGTTTGAACGAGGGTATTGGATCACGATAACCGCAATGGCATTAACCATGCAAACGTGGGGTGAAAGTGTAAAGCGTTCATTTGAACGCGTGAGTATGACCATTATTGGTGGCGTTGTCGGCACGCTGCTGTATTTCGTAGTGCCAACAGATAATGTCACAGCGTTAGTTTTATTATTGGTTTTTGTTTTTTTTACGGTATACATGTTACAAATTTTTTATCTGGTGTCGGTTTTTTTTCTAACGTGTTTTGTGGTTTTTTTATTTGCATTGATTGGCGATTGGACGATAGCCATTTTGTTTGACAGAATTATTGAGACAGTACTTGGTGCTGGAGTGGCTTTGATTGTAAGTGGTTTCTTTTTTCCTGCAAAAACAAATATTGAAGATGTGTTTATGGGGTTTTGGGCAAAAATAAATGCATCCATTGGCATGGTTTTTGAAGGAAAGCCGTATTTAAATAGGCCTACATCGATTCAATATTTAGCCGCAGAATGTCAAAACATACGTAAAAAAGCCTTGGCCATTCGTTATGAGTTGTTGTTTCATCAAATGTCTCAACGTGATTTTTATGCATTATTAAATCAAACCACCTTGTGTACGCAGTATGTGATTAATTTGATTGATGCCTGGTATTGGTTAGCACCGCATTTAAGTCCACAGGATCACACCGGAGTTGCACTTGCTGTAAAAACAACGCGTTATAATATTGATGCACTGATTCAACATTTTAAACATAAAAAAACAACCACCATGTTGCCTGTAACCCGAGTCACGGAATTATTAAATCAGGCCATCGCAGAAGATTCAGCCCGGTTTGCATCCTTGGAGAGTGAGGCGTTGGGTTTTTTTAATTTAATGTATTTTTTTGCACGTTTAAATACGTGTTTGAATGAGATTAATTTAACGTTAAGTAAAGCGGCTATTTAGATTATGACATTACTAAAATTGTCGCTACGTACAAATTATGTTAAAATTCAAGCCAATTTTTTTCGTACAATGGCCAAGACATGTCAGGTGACTATCGTCAATTTGAAAAGCGCAAACAAGATCATATTGAGCTTGCGCTGATGCATGAAAATCAAGCAGAAGAATTAAATACCTTTGATAGCATTCAACTGATTCATGAAGCATTACCCGATTTTGATTTTGCTGATATCGATATTAAAAGTCATCGGTTTGGACATGTTGTTAAGACCCCTTTTATGGTTGGCTCAATGACGGCAGGCCATCATGATGCAATAGATATTAACCAGAACCTGATTGCAGCGTGTGCTGAATCGGGTTGGGCGATGGGGGTCGGTTCGCAGCGACGCGAATTAACCGATCCAAATGCTGCAGATGCGTGGAAGCCTGTGCGTCAAGCGTATCCAAATGTCTCTTTATTTAGCAATATTGGTATTGCACAATTAATTACAACGCCTGTTAAACAAATTCAAGCATTAATCGATGCAATTCATGCCGAGGCGCTGATTGTTCATTGCAATCCGTTGCAAGAATGTATTCAACCAGAAGGCACCCCGTTCTTTAAAGGATCCTGGAATGCATTGGCTAATTTAGTAAAAACATTAGAACGTCCGATCATTGTTAAAGAAACCGGTTGTGGTTTTTCGCATGCCACATTAACTCGTTTAAATGATATGGGTGTTGCAGCCGTTGATGTCAGTGGTCTTGGTGGTACGCATTGGGGACGTATTGAAGGTCATCGGGCGGTAGGTGAGCCGATGCGACATCGTGCTGCAAAAACATTTCGTAATTGGGGTATTGATACCGTACAAAGTGTGACAATGGCCGCAGCAATTCAACCTGCTTTTGAAATCTGGGGTTCAGGGGGCGTGCGCCATGGGCTTGATGCCGCTAAATTATTTGCATTAGGCGCATCAACAGCGAGTTTGGCTAAACCACTTTTGCAAGCAGCATTGCATTCTCCCGAACACGTATTGCTTGAAATGGCATCGATTGAATATGAATTAAGGGTTGCTATGTTCTGTAGTGGCAGCCGTACGTTAGATGATTTAAAGGAGCGGGCATGTCGCTAGCAGAAAATGCCGGACAACTTTTTACAGGATTTTCTAAATTAACCCGTGAAGAGCGATTTCAGCGGTTATTAGCCATGGGCGCTATGACCGCTGATGATGTGGCTTTTTTACGACACGGAGGCGTGCAAGATGTGACGTTGGCCGATCAATTGATAGAAAATGTGATTGGTTATTTCCAACTGCCGTTAGGTGTTGCTACAAATTTTCGTATTGATGGTCGTGATTATGTGATTCCAATGGCGG
>CAZNVR010000064.1:0-9969 GCA_964576655.1 uncultured Legionella sp.
TTTGTCCTTACTGTGTTCGTGCAAAGCAATTATTACAAGAAAAAGGGATTGTATATACGGAAATTCGTGTGGATTTAGACGAGCATGAGCGTGAGAAAATGATTGCAATGACCGGCCGTCGCACGGTGCCACAAATTTTCCTCGATGATAGCCATGTTGGTGGTTATGATGATTTATATGCTTATTTTAAAACGAGTTAAAACCTGTTGATAGTCAACCTATAGTCTATGGTTCAATCCAAAGAATCACAGCAGACTATAGATAGGGCGTGTGGGTTGTATTTGTTGAGTGGTGTTTTTTTGAAGTGACGCTCAACCTTAAGGTTTTACAGGAGAGATGTATGTTAAAAGAAGATGGCGAGCTATACGAGACATTGATCTCTTTGACAGGAACTGCATATAAAGATTGGTATATGAAAGAACTTGTACTCAGTCAATATTACAGTGATATACCTCGCGATGATGTAGCTTGCGATGATGTAGCTTGCGATGATGTAGCTTGCGATGATGTAGCTTGCGATGATGCTTCTTGCGATGATGCCTCTTGCGATGATGTCTCTTGCGATGATGCTTCTTGCGATGATGCTTCTTGCGATGATGTCTCTTGTGATGATGCTTCTTGCGATGATGTCTCCTGTGATGATGTAGCTAATCAAGCTTCTTCTCTAATTTTTGCTCATGTTAGAACAGCAAAAAAGAAGGCTAAAGAGAGCTTTGCTTTATGCCTTGATAAATATAGCGAGGTTTTTGAGGTTAATCCTATTTATGCAAAGCAGCAAATTAGATCTTACTTTAAGGATTATCAAGGTGAAAATGAAGGCGTATTTGAGGCCTATTTTCGTGAATGCCTGTATTCAAAACTTATAACAAGCAATGAGGCGCAAGGGTATAGCTCTGATTCATCGCAAGAGGCTGTTGATTTTTCAAAAAACACCTGCAAACAACCCTCTTCGCAAGCAGATACGACTGTAAATGACATTCGCGCAACCGGTTTATTTCAACAATCGTCTCAACGATGGTCTGATTATCATGATACGTATATCGATGAGATAGATGAGCCATGGAGTCCTGATGATGAATCTATTGATGATGAATATAGCTATGGTGCTTTTATTCTTTCTCATGAAATTCAACAGAATGATATAGAAAATAACACACTTGTTTTATCCGAAAGTGATGAGATAGGTACTGATAGTGAATCTTTTTCAGATGATAAAGAAAATCATTTTTTATATACAGAACGCTCTTTATCTGCCGAACAGCCCGTTAGTCCACTGACCTATTCTCAAAAAAAAATTAAAAAAAGGGTTCATTTTT
Source organism: uncultured Legionella sp. (assembly GCA_964576655.1). Taxonomy (GTDB): domain Bacteria; phylum Pseudomonadota; class Gammaproteobacteria; order Legionellales; family Legionellaceae; genus DDPF01. The sequence goes on from CAZNVR010000064.1 coordinate 1,317, forward strand.
TTCTGCCACCAAATGAACAACCATTGGTTGATAGTATAGAACTTCAAACATATGTGCCGTTAAGTTTACAAAAGCCATAATTTTTTATTCAAATACCCTTGAAATTAGAGTTTATTATCCGCATATGTCGGATGTGGTGTTTTTTGTTTAACAGGAGATTAAAAAATGGTCAGTAAGCAACAAACCATGGGATTTCAAACAGAAGTTAAGCAAATGTTGAACCTTGTGGTGCATTCACTTTATAGTAATAAAGAGATTTTTTTACGCGAATTAATCTCTAATGCATCAGATGCGTTAGATAAATTACGTTTTTTAGCACTTGCAGATGGTTCTTTATATGAAACCGATCCTGATTTGAAAATTAAAATCGAATTTAATGAGCAACTTAAAACCATTACGATTTCTGACAATGGTATTGGTTTGAGCTGGGATGAGGCTGTTGAAAACTTAGGTACAATCGCTAAATCTGGCACAAAAGAATTTATGAGTCATTTAACTGGCGAACAAACCAAAGATTCTCAATTAATTGGTCAATTTGGTGTTGGGTTTTATTCGGCATTTATTATTGCTAATAAGGTCGTGGTTAAAAGTCGTCGCGCAGGTCTAAGTCCTGATCAAGGCATTGTTTGGGAGTCTGCGGGTGAAGGCGAGTTTTCCATTGGTCATGAGAAAAAGCTTGATCGAGGCACGCAAATTACGTTGCATGTGAAAGAAGGTGAAGAAGAGTTTTTAAGTCAGTGGCGTTTGCAAAACATTATCAGTAAATATTCTGATCATATTTCATGGCCGATTGTTATGAAAAAAGAATCAGATGATGAGGATAAAAAAGAAGAGCAGCCTGGCTTTGAAACGGTTAATAAAGCAACGGCGTTATGGACATTACAAAAATCTGAAATTACAGATGATGAATATAAAGCGCTTTATAAGCACATTTCACATGATTACTAAGATCCATTAATGTGGTCACATAATCATGTTGAAGGCAAGCACGAATACATTAGTTTGTTATACATCCCAAGCCATGCGCCGTATGATTTATGGCAACAAGAAGTAAAACACGGATTAAAATTATATGTAAAACGTGTGTTTATTATGGATGATGCAGCACAATTTCTCCCTCGTTATTTACGATTTATTAAAGGGATTGTAGATGCAAGTGATTTGCCTTTAAATATTTCACGCGAAATATTACAAGACAATAAGCAAATTGAAAGTATTCGTAGTGCTTGCACTAAACGTGTATTGTCAATGCTTGAAAAAATGACAAATCAAGAAGGTGATGCGTATCAGCGTTTCTGGGATGAGTTTGGTTTGGTGCTTAAAGAAGGTGTTGTTGAAGACTTTGCTAACCGTGAGGCAATTGCCAAACTGTTACGATTTACTACAACCAACAGCCCATCAGAAAAACAGTCAGTGTCTTTGAATGACTACGTTGCCCGGATGAAAGAGGGACAGGATAAAATTTATTACATATCTGCCTCTACATACAATGCTGCAAAACACAGTCCACATTTGGAAATCTTCAATAAAAAAGGCATTGAAGTTCTGTTGTTAAGCGATCGAATTGATGAATGGTTAACAAACCATTTAAATGAATTTGAAGGCAAAAAATTGCAGTCAATTAGCAAAGGAAAAATTGATCTTGGCAATGAAGAAGATGATGTTAAAAGTGTTGAAGAACAAGAAAAATCTTTAGCGCCAATGTTAGAACAGATTAAAAATGTATTAAAAGATCGTGTAAAAGACGTTCATTTAACCCATCGACTAACCAACTCACCGGCATGTGTTGTGGCCGATGAACATGACATGGGTTTTGAAATGCAACGGATATTACAATCAGCAGGACAAGCATTGCCCGCAAGTAAACCTATCTTTGAAATCAACCCAGAACATGCGCTGATTAAGCGTTTGCATGGCATTGAAGATGATGCGTTGTTTTCAGAATGGGTTGTTGTTTTGTTTGAACAAGCTGTTTTGGCTGAAGGCGGGCAGTTGGATAATCCGGCGGACTTTGTCAATCGTGTAAATCAACTCTTGATGATCCCTTAGTTATACCGACCTCTCGCACGTGATGCGCGTGAGGTCATTTGTTGTTTTATAGTTCGCAATCAGTTTAATATAAGTAAATATTGCTCGAAGGCGTAAAAAATGGCTGAAAGATTACACACATCTCTAGCTTATCATTTACCCTTCGTGTACAATTAATTCTGCTTTCAACTATATTGAAAGCATTGGATTGTTTGATTTAATTTAGGATAAGGAAGTTATGATGAGTGATGTGCAAATGCAAAAAGTTGAAAATGTAATACAAGAAAAAGAGCATGGACTACAGGATTTAGTTTACGGATTAGTAACACGTTTTCTTGCTGAAAATAAAAGTAAATCAATTAACGATTTATATGACATGATTCTTTGTGAAGTAGAGCCACCACTATTACAAGCGGTTATGGAAAAACGCCGTGGGAATCAGCTACAAGCTGCTAAAATGCTTGGCATTAGCCGTGGTACAATCAGGAAAAAACTTCAACGTTATTTTGGTACAAAATACTTTCGTTTAACAGACGAATAATTGAAGTAAAAAAATAAGCGAAAAACTGTCACTTCTTTATTGCCAGTTTTTCGCTTATTTTTATGTTTAATTTAAGGTTTAATAATGCAGTTCAACAGGGAATGTTTAACATGTTAAAGTCAATAGGGATTATATTACTTGCGTTAATGTCTTTTTCCGCTTTTTCTACAACACCGATTGGAGCTTGCCCTCCAGGAGGCTCAGCTAGCTCTCCAGGTTTTTGTAGCTCCTTCAGATTAGCCGCCCAGTGCCATTGTACATTATCAGGCCTGCCTAAAGGCATGTGTATGAATATGAGATCACTCTACGATCGCATGACCAGTATATTTGGTTCTGTACGTCGTGCTTGTGAATATCAACGTGATACCAGCCCTCAAAATTGTATTGATTCATGGAATTGTTATCGGTCAGGTGGTGTCACAAGTCAGAATGAATTATGTAGCGGTACTGGTGGTGCTTGCGAATAGGTGATTGATCGTTATGAGAATTTTTTTATCTTTATTGGTTTGTTTTTTTTGTTCAGTAGCCTTTTCACAAGAGGCGGCTTCAGAAAAACAGGCCTTAAAACATCCGTTGTATATTGGAGCCGCTGGTGGTTATGGTTCAACCACCTGGAATGGGTTAGTTCCTACTGATGAAAACATGAATATGGGTATGCGTACGTCTACTCCTTTATCTGTTACTGAAGGCGGGGGGATGTGGGGTGCTTTTATAGGGTATGAAATCAGCCCACATTTTGCATTGGAAGCCAGCTATGCTCGCTACCCTCATGCAACGGTTTTTTTTGATGAAGAAAGTTTATTTGCATTTGAAAACAATGGTTTTTTAGAATTGCATACGGATACTGATGCGTTTACGTTTATGGCTAAAATTATGTTAGATATTCCGCGTACAAAGCTTCGCGGCTATTCTAGTTTTGGTGTTGCTGAAATCCATCGATGGGACGACATGATGGAGTCTAGATGTGATTCGCCTACATTTGGCGTGGGTTTGGTTTATGATGTCACCCCACATGTTTTTGCTGAGTTAGCGTTTAATTATATCGCAGGCAATGGTGAGTCAGAGTTAAATCCTGCTAAAGATTACGTGCCTTTTCTTTATTCTGGTATGTTTAAATTGGCTTATCGGATTTAACACGGTACACCTTGCTCTCCCTGCCTGGGCGCCTCGGCTTGTTCGAGGCATCCACGAGCTTTGGATTAAAAAATAAATGTCTTCGTACAGATTAGGCCTTGGTGGGTTTAGGGCAAGATCATGAGTCTAATGTCTGGGTAAAATCTTGTCTAACCATTGAGGCAAGTACCAATTCCATTTTTTCACTAAAGCCATTGTTGCTGGCACGAACAAACTTCGTACGATAAATGCATCCACAAATATGGCAACAGCAATCCCTAATCCAAACTCTTTAACCATTAATACTTCAGCTACCATAAATGAACCGCAAGTAACGATTACAATCAGTGCCGCACTGGTGATAATACGGCTGCTATGTGCAATTCCATAGACAATGCTTTGATTATTGCGTTTGCTTTTTTCATAAGATTCTTGGATACGTGTAAGCAAAAAGACTTCATAGTCCATAGAAAATCCAAACAAGGCACAGAAAATAATGACCAATAAACTGATATCTAATATTCCTTGAGGAGTAAAATGTAGCAATTGGTGTAGATGGCCTTCTTGAAAAACGAATACCAATACACCATATGTAGCACTTAAGCTGAATATATTCATTAAGATAGCTTTTAACGGTAAAAATAATGATCTTAAAAGTAAGAGTAGAATTAAATAAGTTAATGCAATAATCCATACGAGTGCAAAGGGAAAAATGTGAGAAATACTATTTAAAACGTCCATGTTATTCACAGGAACACCGGTTATTTGCATACTTAGGCCTTTGCCTGGTTTCATCTGACGCAATTGATTAATCAGTGTTCTGGTTTCATTTGAATTTGCATCATGGGTACTGATAACACTTATAACGGTAAGCGATTGATGTGTGGTTGTTTTTAATAACATTGCGACACTTTTATCTTTAAATCGCATGGACGATGAATACAGCGCCTGATATTGATGTTTTTTCAGCGCAGGATTGGTATCAACAATACTATTAACTTGTTTGACAAGAGGATTTTTTTGAATCTTGCGTGATAAATCATACAGTTTACCCACATTCTGAGGTGATAAAATAGCTCCATTTTGAGCCGTAATAACAAGTTCTATCGGAGTGAGTTCATGCTCATCAAATTTATTTTTATACGTATCAAAAAACTGCCTGCTTTCAGAGTGTTCTGGAAGAATATGCAAATCTGATATACCAAGGCGAGCATTTAAAAATGGCAAGCCTAGCATAAATAAAATCATTAGAGCGGAAAAGAAGAAGATTAAAGGGCGCTTGACGACTTGTGTTGCTAAAGCATGCCATCCACTCATTCGTCCTGTTGAAGAGGGGGTGTATAAACGTACTGGTAGTAAATTAATACGATGTTTTAAAAGACCAAGCGCTGCTGGTAATATAATGATTGCAACAAGGACTGCAATAAAAACGGCTGTTAATCCTCCCACACCCACAGAAAATAAAATATTTACAGGAAAGAGCAATAACGCTGCAAGACTGATAAATACAGCTAATCCGCTAAAAAATACTGCTTTTCCTGCGGTAGCCATTGTCGTGGCAATGGCCTTGGAGTAATCAAATACGCCATTAGCAAAGGTGTCTGGGTCATTTAACTCTTCTTTAAAACGACTGATGATAAACAAAGAATAATCCAGGCTTAGACAAATACCTAAGAGCAAGGCAATATTTATTGTAAAAATAGAAAGAGTAAACATGTGGCCAAATAAGTAGAGTGTTGTCAGGATCATTAATGCACACCCTCCTCCTAATATAACGGGAACGAGGGCAGCAATTAGTGAGCCAAATACCAATATTAAGACAATCGTTGCTATGGGTGCTGCTATGATATCGGCATGAAATAAGTCTTTTTGGGTTTGTTGGTTTACATCATCAATAAAAATAGGCTCTCCACCAAACGTGACCTTCATTTGAGAAGGCGTTTTTATTGTTTTTTTAAAACGCGCAAGTTGTTCTGAATTCATGGCTATTTTGCTATCAAATAACACCACAGCAGATGCGGTGTGATTGTCGTGGGCAAGTTGGTCTTTATTCATATCTGGAAAAATAATCAAATGCTTTACGGGAAAGTTTTTTAAATCAGACAACGAGTATTTGATTTTATCAAGGTAGTCACGACTATTGTTTTTTAACGCTTTGCTGTGATAAAGAATAATAAATCGATTAGAACGATAATTTAAATTTTTATTTAAGTATTTATCTGCTACAGCGCTTTGAGAGGTTTCATCAACAAAGCCTGTGCTTTGAAATGGCGCCATGATATTAGGAATTATCGGTGTGCAGCAACAAATCATGATTAACCACAAACAAAGGATAGGAATTTTAAAGGTATAAACAAATTGGCCAAGCCTATAAAAGGGGCTATGAAGCATGATTTATTCCAGATTAATTTAATCTCTTTGATTTATTGTAGTTCAATTTGAGTAAAACGAAAGAAATTTACTTGTAAATATTCTGAATGCGCTAGCGAGCAGGTCAGCTTTAAGTTATCATGTGGATTTTTCGAGCGACAAATATGAACATTTGTTTAAAAACACATGCTAAACATAACGGTTCGAGAACAGTTGTCATTCCTATTTTGGAACGAAAACCAGCACGTGTCAGTTCACCTTGTGAGGTGAGTTGTGAGTTTAGTGTTGAAGCATTACCCGATTATTATTTATTAACACTTCATGTAAATGGCGTGTTTGATATCGCTTGTCAGCGTTGTTTAGCAAGCTTTCAAGAAACATACACAAATCAGACTCAATTAGCTATTTGTGCGAATGACGATGTAGCTGAAAACTTAATGGCAAGCTATGAATGCATTGTTGTTAAAGACTACCAAGTTGATTTGATTGATATAGTGACCGATGAGCTACACTTGTTTTTGCCTGAAAAACATTCAGATCTCGCTGAGTGTGATGCTGAAATAAGTGGCTTAATTGGAGATATAATCTAAATTATTTCGATACCACTTGGATTGTAGTAAAAAACTAGGTAAAATTCCGGTTTAATGAAAACAATTTGTTTAGGAGTAAGACAATGGCAGTACAACAAAATAAAAAATCACGTTCAAGACGTGATATGCGTCGTTCACATGATGCGCTAACCATGCCTACACTTTCAGTGAATGCAACCACTGGCGAGCGTCATTTACGTCATCACATTACACCAGATGGTTATACAATTGGTGGTCGTAAAATTATTCTTTCTGGTACTGTATACGAAGAACAAGAGTAAGCCCTTTGAAAAATGTCACCATCGCCATTGATGCTATGGGTGGGGATCACGGTTTAAGTGTTGTGATACCTGCCTGTGTTCGTGCTGTGCAAAATAATCCTGCTTTGAAATTGCTGCTGGTCGGTGATGAGCGTCAGGTTAAATTGCATTTAAAAAAATATGCATCGTCCATAAACCAACAAATTTCCGTGGTACATGCATCGGAAGTGGTTGGAATGGATGAGTTGCCTTCGAATGCATTACGCAATAAAAAAGACTCATCAATGCGTGTGTCTATTAATCTAGTCAAAGAAGGCCATGCTCAGGCTTGTGTGAGTGCAGGCAATACCGGTGCTTTAATGGCAACGGCACGTTTTGTTCTTAAAACCTTGCCAGGCATTGATAGGCCTGCAATTATTGCTGAATTACCCACCATGCATGGCAAAACCAGAGTAATTGATTTAGGCGCTAACATTGATTCCTGTGCCGAACATCTTTTTCAATTTGCCGTGATGGGTTCTGCTTTGATTCAAGCACTGGATGGAAAAAAAGCACCTAAAATTGGTTTACTTAACATTGGTGTTGAAGAAATAAAAGGCAATGATCAGGTAAAACGTACCGCTCACATGCTCTCTGAATGCAAGCTGCTGAATTATGTAGGTTATGTTGAGGGTGAGCATTTTTATACAGGCAAAGTGGATTTGGTTGTTTGCGATGGCTTTGTTGGGAATGTGGCGTTAAAAGCCAGCGAAGGCCTTGCGAAGCTCATGATTTCCGTACTTAAAGAATCTTTTTTGCAAAACTCATGGGCAAAACTTGTTGGTTTAATGGCTCGCCCCGCGTTGTCTCATCTGAAAAAACGCATGGATCCTGCTCGTTATAATGGTGCAAGTCTCTTGGGTTTAAATGGGATCGTTGTTAAAAGCCATGGTGGTGCGAGTGAGCTTGCTTTTCAATTTGCAGTTGAAGAAGCCGTATTGCAAGTTAAAAGTAATGTGGTCGAACTGGTACGTGATCAAATTACAGACTTTATTAATCAAGGTATGTTGCTCTAGGAATTCATTTTTATGCCAATTACAGCATATATTTTTCCAGGTCAGGGATCCCAATCGATTGGGATGTTAAATAATCTTTCGGAAAGCTATCCTTTAGTTAAAACATTATTTACCTCTGTTTCAGAACGTGTAGGTTATGATGTGTGGGAGCTCATTCAGCATGGCCCGGAAGAACGTCTTAATCAAACAGAACATACACAAGTTGCCATGTTGACAGCGGATGTAGTGATTTATCAGTTGTTACAACAACGAGGTGCAGCGAAGGCTTCTTTTATGGCAGGCCACAGTTTAGGTGAGTATGCCGCTTTGGTGTGTGCAAATGCAATTAGCTTGCCTGATGCTGCTGTATTAGTGGGGTTACGTGGACAGCTAATGCAAGACAATGTACCGCTTGGTCAAGGTGCTATGGCGGCTATTGTTGGTTTAACAGATGAACAAGTGTTTGATGTTTGTTTAAAGTCAACAACAACGCTTGAACAAGTAACGCCTGCTAATTTTAATGCCATAGGTCAGGTGGTCATTGCAGGTCATACACAAGCGGTAAAAAACGCACTTATTCTAGCAGATGAAATGGGTGCACGTATGGCTGTGAATATACCCGTTAGTGTGCCATGTCATTGTCCACTATTAGCAGGAGCAGCAGAGCTTTTTGCTAAAGAATTACAACGTGTCACCTTTAAAACACCGGATGTTCCT
>CAZNVR010000065.1:0-5473 GCA_964576655.1 uncultured Legionella sp.
CTTCTATTAATGTTGAATTAAACAATGATCCATCTGACGCCTCCCACGAATGAAATTGAGCTATTAAACCGCTGTAAGGCGATTGAAGGAATGAGTTTTAGACAATTAGCGAGTGTATTAAATAGTTCTATACCCGATACGCCTTCACAACGAAAAGGATGGGCAGGACAAGCGATTGAACGTGCACTGGGAGCAACAGCAGGTTCACGCTCAGAACCTGATTTTTCTTTATTAGGTATTGAATTAAAAACGCTTCCCATCAATCATTTAGGTAAGCCGTCTGAATCAACCTTTGTCACGAGCATTCCGTTGCTTAGCGTTCATCAACAAACCTGGGAGTCATCTCAATGTTTTGCCAAATTGCGTCGTGTCTTGTGGTTATCTATAGAAGGGGATAGAAACATCCCTTTTTTACATCGACGCATTGGTCGTGGTGTGTTGTGGTCACCTTCAAAAGAGGATGAAAAGATTCTAGCAAATGACTGGTCTGAGTTGAGTTTCATGATAGGTTCGGGCCATTTATCTGACATCACAGCAAATATGGGTGATTATTTACAAGTCAGACCCAAAGGTGCTAATGCCAAATCCTTGTGTTATGGTTTTAATGAAACAGGTGATAAAGTATTAACGCTTCCACGTGGGTTTTATTTACGAAGTCGATTTACAGCTAATCTGTTGAATTTATAGTGACAGATTCAGGTGATTTCGTACGCTTTCGTTCATAACGATTATATGACAATATTGGGTTTAAATTTAGATCGATAAAAGGATGCCGTTATGTGGCTTGTATTAATAAAACAATACTGGAATATTAGTCTATTTAGAGAAAAGCCTGAAAATACGCCATACTCGCCTTTATTATCCTGCATCATAAGCATCCTTTTTCTTATGTTATTAGTCATGCAGTGGGTGATGACAGATGCGAGTCAAAATCTATCATTAACGCGTGCGATATTCATCGCGTGTTCATTGATTATATCTTATGCGGTATACACCGGAATATTGTTGTCATTGTTTCATTTGTCATCACGTTTTATACAGACATTGACCTGCTTGATTGCAGGACATACGATGGTACATCTGATAGCTTTTCCTGTATTACTCCTTATGCCTGTTTTGTCAGGAGCTCAAACCTCACAAACGCTAAGCCCCTTCGTTGGAGTGCTTTATCTGGTCATTACATTAAGTTTAGCTGTTTGGCAGTTTATGCTTTCTGCGTATATATACAGGAGCGCTCTGAGTTCGTCTACTATTGCAGCAGGCTTTGCTAGCTTGGGTTTATTAGCATGCAACATATTAACTATTTCATTTTGGTGACACGATATGCATTTACATATTTTAGGATTAAGCGGAACATTTATGAGTGCATTGGCTATCTTGGCTAAAGAAGCCGGATTTATTGTGACAGGAAGTGACGCACATTGTTATCCACCCGTAAGTGATTTACTTGCAAATAACGGTATCTCTTGGACAGAAGGATATGATGATACAACTGATGCGTTAAAAGCCGATGTTGTCATTGTAGGTAATGCAATTAAGCGAGGCATGCCTGTGATGGAAGCGGTTTTAGATGCAGGTATTCCATATACATCCGGTCCACAATGGTTTGCTGAACATATTTTACCTAAGCGGCGTGTTATCGCTGTTGCAGGAACGCATGGCAAAACAACAACAACCTCAATGCTTGCTTTTATTTTGCACCATGCTGGACTTAATCCAGGATTTTTAATCGGAGGGGTTGCTTCTAATTTTAATACCAGCGCACGTCTTGGATGTGGTGAATGGTTTGTCGTTGAAGCAGACGAATATGACAGTGCTTTTTTTGATAAACGACCCAAGTTTATGCATTATCGACCAGACGTGGCTATTTTAAATAATCTGGAATTTGATCATGCTGATATTTATAGCAATTTAGAGGCCATTCAACAACAGTTTCATTATTTACTGAGAACCATTCCTGCAAAAGGATTAGTGATTAAACCACGTGATGATCAAGCATTAAATGCTGTCATTAATCGCGGTATTTATAGTCGTTTGGATGACGTGTGTTTAAATGGAGAAGCAACTTGGCGTGCTGAATTATTGAATGAGCAAGGACAATCCTTTCGTATTTGGCACAAAGGTTTGCCCATCGCTGACGTCAACTGGTCTTTAATTGGTGCGTTTAATGTAGAAAATGCACTAGCCGCCTTTGCTGCAAGCATTGAAGCTGGCGTGGAACCTCTTGTTGCAGCCAAAGCATTAGAGCAGTTCTCACCTGTTAAACGACGTTTAGAGGTAAAATCAAGCCAACAAGGGGTCGTGGTTTATGATGATTTTGCGCATCATCCAACGGCAATTAAAAAAACGATTCAAGCCCTTAAACAAAGCAATCGCCATCAACGTATTTTAGTTGTATTAGAGTTCGCATCTTATACGATGCGCTCAGGGATTCATGGTGAACTGATGAAAGAGGCTCTAGATGGCGTTGATTTTGCATGGATTTTAAATCCTGCGGCCTTTTCATTGGATGACATAAATCAGCATTGGACTTTTCCTTATCAAATTCTTCCATCAACCCATTTGATTGTGGATTCAATCGGTGAAATAGCACAAGCAGGCGATGCGGTGTTGGTTATGAGTAATCGAGGATTTGATAATATTCATCAACAAATTAGTGCAAATATTAGAAAACGTTCACTCAAGGTGACAGGGTAGTTTTGTTGTGTAATCTAACGCGGTTATACAGTTGAGTTTATACACCTAAACGTACATTTACGATTAGGTGTTTTTTGATTATGTTGATTTTATTTTAACTTATATTTTGGGGTGGATATTTTGTACCATATGAAATGCATCATCGATTGATCGACGTGAGTTAAAGTCGGATAATTTGCGTAGCGATTTGTTATCAAAAAGTCCGTTGTTCTTTTGGGAAAGAAAATCCATCCCTCTTTGATACAAAAATTCTTGTAATGTATGAATAATAGGGGTTTCGTGTGGATTTAACTTTATACGATCATCCAGCTTATGAATAACATATATCAGTTCGTTAACAGTTATATTTAATCTTAATGGTGTCACAAAGACTTTGATCAATGGTTTTAAAAAAATCAGCGGAAGATGATTTAAAATCAGGTCCAATTTTTTTTCTTTAATTAATTCATAGAAATAATGAGGTTGTGAGCTAAGAGGTTTTAACAATAATTCAACAAAATCATTGTCAATCGTCTTAATCATAGAAATAAAATTTGTGATTGATGTCGTGGTCGTCATTTGAGTAAAAAAGGATTGTAGTAAATCATAATATTCGTCAACATTTAAGTTGTTTTTTTTCACAGGTTTCCTGGTGATTTGCACAGGAGAGAAAAATGTTTTTACTGGCGACGTGGTTATTTTTGACGATTGATTGGTAAGTCTTGGAGAGTGTTCACGAGGCAGCAAGGATATAGAAACAAGAAGCTGCTCAAGCGAATCAACATCTTTATTTTTAAAAGCATGTTGAATTTTATTTAAACGCATCTCTTTTGTTGTTTGTTTTTTTGGATAAAAGGCGTTGGCGTCTTCTGCTCTTGTTTCTTTTGTTGTTGGTTTTTTTAGAGGAGATAGATCGTCAGCGCCTTCTTCAAGAACACTTCCTTTTCTTTTAGGAATGCGGTATTCCCGTGGATTCAATGAGGCGCTTGTGTTCTTAACGTGATCAGATTCCATACTTTGCATAAATTCATTTACATCATTGTCAAGCTCGGATTGACGGAATGATTGAGTGTCTAAACGTTCTATAGCAAGCTCACCTATGATAGCGTTTTGGACAACCAATGCGTTTAAATCATGTTTCATCTGGGTGCTAGTCCAGTTATTCGTTACGATAAGATCAATCCAGGTGTTTAACCAGGTACTTGAAAACAGTTGTTGATTGGGTTGAAGCTGACTAATAATACGTAAAGAGCGTAAAATATCGGCCATGTCTTGTGGCGTCATGTCCGATGTTTGCAAAGGTGCTAGTAATTTATCCCAGTCATCGTATTTAAAATCATCATATCTATTTAGTATGTTAACACTTGTTTTTAATACACAATACGCATTAAGAATGATCCCAATCTGTTTTACTTTAAATTGCGCCGCTTGAGAGACACAAGATGTAAGCATTGCTTTCATCTTGCCCCCCGAGAAAGATTCTGTCATCTCCTCATTCATAACCAGGGATTTTAAATCATTAAACAAATCACAAAGCGCATCTGGAGAGAAGTCAGATAGACCTTGTGGAAATAGCTCAAAATGTTTCCTATTGAATGTTTGAGCGAACTGGGTTTTGTATTGATCACGATAAGTAGGCATTTTTTGCTTATAAATTATTCATTTAATTTATATTAGTCGCATAGAATTCATTTGTAAAGCACGCAAACGCATTTCTTCAGCATGGTCCAATCAACAAAGAGGCCATATGATTGCTGAAACATCTAGCGGGTGTGCTTTTGGTCATCAAGTCGAGTCATTAACACTTAAAACAATTGCTAATCATGTGTTGATAAGGCTTGAGTTTGGATGCATTGTTTTTATTTATTAAAAACAATGCATGGTTTAGTGTAAATACTGGGGGCGTCTTGATACAACGTTAAGGTGTAGGGTGTAATCTTTTCTTTCGTAAATACAGTAAATAAGCAGGTATTAACATCAGAATAATACCTGCACTAAAAATAAATCTGAAATGATTTGCAGTTCCCATATCAAGACTTTCAGCGGGTGGGAAAAATCCAATGAATAAGGTAATAGCACAACCTGCTAAACCTAGGGCACAAACAGAATAAAAACCAAGACCTTGCCCTGGAATAGCAAACGGTCTATGAAGGTGAGCGAATTTTTTCTTAAGACGAATTGCTGCAATAAACATGACAACATACATCATGATATATAACTCAGTGCTTAAGGCTGTAAATAGCCAATAAATGGCATTTACGGTAGGAAATAATAAAAAGACGGTACACAGTGCTGTGACTAAAATGGCTTGCATAATCAAAATGCGTGAAGCAACGCCGTGTTTATTTAATCGATAGAGCCAGTGAGGTAAAAATCCATTATCAGCCGCAAGTAACAACCCCTTTGCTGGTGAAATAATCCAGTTTACCATGCTTCCAAGGCTGCCCAATAATAATAAAATAACCAAGACAGGTAGTAGTGGTGTTAAATGATAGGCTTCAAAAAAATTATTAAATGCTTGCATGACGCCTTGTACCAAGCTAATTTTTTCTTTTGGCATCACGATAGCGATGGCTAATGAACCAAATATCATGGTGACTAAAATCAATAATACTGAAAATAGCATGGCACGTGGAAAGTTTCGTTGTGGATCATTGACATTGCGTACATGAACAGCCGCTAACTCCATACCTAGAAATGAGGTCATCATGGCAGTGAGTGACACCCAAGACTCAGTGTCATTTAATTGTGGAATTAAGCTATGAACACTTAAATCAATAGCAATTGGATTTCCCTT
>CAZNVR010000065.1:5483-9909 GCA_964576655.1 uncultured Legionella sp.
GATTATTGCTAATAGAATAATAAAGCCCATTGGAATAATCATACCAACCATAGCACAAAAACCGGCAAATGCTGCCGATGTACGTAAGCCTTGTAATCCTATAAATGTAAGGGCCCAAAATACAATTAAAATCACACCAATCAAATACAGTTTATTTTGCGCTAATTCCGGATTAATCAAATAAGCCAGTGTTCCTGCTATGAATGACAACATGGTAGGGTACCAGACCATGGTATTTATCCATTGTAGCCAGATAGTAAAAAAAGCAAGGTTATCGCCAAATGCATGGCGAACCCAGCTATAAACACCACCTTCTTCTTCAGGCCAGGTAGAGGATAATTCAGCAGATACAAGTGCCACAGGAATTAAAAAAATGATGGCTGAAAAAATAAAGAAAAAGATCAGTGAAGAACCAAATAGTGCGGTCGTGGGTAAATTACGTATACTATCAATTGCACCGCTAATTAATAAAACAAGTGCTAGCACTGAAATTTTGTGATGAGATAATGCTTTCATGATGACAGGCCTTAATTAAATGATTTATTATCGTGACGTTTTCCATCTCGGCATGCTGGAGAGTTAGGGACCTCTTGTGATCTCTGCCATTCCTCAGGAGTGTATAGGTGTAAGCTTAACGCATGTAAACCGGTTGAAAACTCATCATGAACACACGCATTAACCAAACGATGGCGAGCAATACGACTTAGACCAATAAAACGGCTAGACACGATGATTATTTTAAAATGTGTTTCAATATTTATGCCATGATGTCGATTAGATTCATCTTCAATCGTTAAAACGGCTGGTTTTAACTCATTGATTAAGGCATCATTCATACGTTGTTGTCGTAACATAAGTATATAAATGGTTGTTCACGATGAAGTAAAGTATACGGAAAAAAAGTTGTATACACCAATGGATGTTTTATCATTAATGAATTTGGTTTTTTTATAGCGGATTAAACAGGGGAAATGAATGAAGCAAAAAGGGTTTACACTCATCGAAATCATGGTAACAGTCGCTATTTTGGGTATTCTTGCATCTATTGCTATTCCTGCTTATCAAGACTATACCGTTCGTGCTCGCGTCACAGAAGGCATTCATTTAGCTGCTGCGGCAAAAATGGCTGTATCAGAAACAACACTCTCAGAAAATAAACTTCCAGAACATCAAGCCGCTACAGGTTATGAAAGTCCTGCACCTACAGAGAATGTATCCTCTATTACTATTGCGGATCATACCGGAGCAATTGTGATTACTTATACACCTAAAGCAGGAGATGGAACGATCGTATTCAGGCCCTCCTTATTGGCGCAAGGGGAAATAACCTGGTCGTGCAAAGAAGGCACTTTGGCTGCGAAATATCGTCCTGCAAATTGCCGATAATCATCATATGAATGTGTTGGGCTCAGGCCCAACACATTACAGTTGTCTTTAATCTTTAAAGTTTTTTTTCAACCAATTGATTATTAAGTTGTACATAATCTGGCAGGCCGTTGACATACGGTGGATAAGCTTCGCCTTGAATGAGTGGTTCAAGGTAGCGTCTACACGCCTCAGTAATGCCCATTCCATCTTCACGAATAAATTCAGCAGGCATTGCCTTTTCTTGATTTGCAACATCAGCCAGTGGAACATGGCTAATGGACCACCGATAAGGTGAATCTTGTTCACGTACGATGATTGGCATAACGGCATTTTCACCATGAATCGCCATCTCTACAGCAGCCTTACCTAGAGCATATGCTTGCTCTACATCAACCGTGGATGCAATATGACGTGCTGCACGTTGTAGATAGTCTGCAACAGCCCAATGGTATTTGTATTTAAGTTCTCGTTGCACTAATCCGGCTATCACAGGTGCAACACCACCTAATTGCGCATGACCAAACGCATCTCGTAAACCGGCATCACTTAAAAACTGGCCGTCTTCGTTTTTGATTCCTTCAGATACAACAACAACACAAAAGCCATGTTTTTTTACGCATTCATCAACGCGTTGTAAAAACCGTTGTTGCATAAACGGTACTTCTGGAAACAAAATAATATGCGGTGCGCTATGTTCTTCTGTGCCAGCAAGCCCGCTAGCTGCGGCAATCCAGCCAGCATGACGCCCCATGACTTCTAAAATGAACACTTTGGTTGATGTGGCTGCCATTGAAGCAACATCAAAACTGGCTTCCAAGGTTGAAATGGCTATATATTTTGCTACAGAACCAAAACCAGGACATGTATCTGTAAAGGGTAAATCGTTATCTACTGTTTTTGGAATACCAATGCAGGTTACTGGAAAGCCCGCAGCTTTACTCATTTTGGCTACTTTATTCGCCGTATCTTGTGAGTCACCGCCACCATTATAGAAAAAGTAGCCTATATTGTGGGCTTTGAATACCTGGAGTAGACGCTCAAAATCAGCGCTATCTTCTTTTAATTTATAACGACATGATCCAAAAGCACCTGAAGGGGTATGCATGAGTTTAGCTATGTTTGCATCACTTTCCAGCGATGTATCAATCAATTCTTCCTGTAATGCACCAAGTATGCCATTTTTTGCCGCAAATACAGTAGCGATTTGCTCAGGAAAATTCCGTGCTGTTTGAATAACACCGCAAGCAGAGGCATTAATGACGGCGGTTACGCCGCCTGACTGAGCATAAATTGCATTTTTAATTGTCATGTTTACTCCATTGTTGAGTTAGATCCAATGCCAAATTGGCGTAAATGTGTATATTCATTTAATACGTCATCAATGCTTTGTATTAATTGTAAAAAAGCGTCTTGAATGAAGTCCATGTGTTTGGATTTAGCGGCGAGGCGTTCAAAAAATGCAACATCGTGTTGCAATTGAGGTACCCCACAAAAACAACATGCACCATGTAGTTTGTGAGCTAAATGTTCTAAACCTTGTACATTCTGATCTTTAGCCAGGACCAAAAATTCTTCACGATTTTTTTTGAGCTCCACAATGAAGTTGTTTAAGAACTCAACCGCAAAGGCATGATTTCCTGATGCTCTTTCAATACACATAGGCCAATTAATTGCGTGTGATTTAGTGCTTTTTAAACTTTGTAATAAATAATGAAGCAATTTTTTTTCATCAATTGGTTTTTGAATACATGCATTGATGCCTGCTTTTTGACGCTGCTCCAAGGTGATATCACTGGCATTTGCACTAATTAAAAGAATAGGGGTGTTTTTATTAAACATGGATTGTTGACGAATGAGCAGGGCTGCTTGTAAGCCATTTAATTTAGGCATTTGTAAATCCATTAAAATGACAGAAAATGGTTTTTGATTACAGATAGCGACCGTTTGTTCACCATTTTCAACCATTTCAATATGTGTGTTTTGACCTAATAATGAATGCATTAGTTGTCTATTCACCGGGTTGTCTTCTGCTATCAATACGTGTGGGTTTATTTTAGATAATGCAGTGCGTTGTCGCATGATTTCTTTGTTATGTAAGGGGGTGAGAGGAGTTTGTTTTAAAACGGATTCAATACTGTCGTGCAGCTTTTGAATGTTAGTGGGTTTAAATATTAGGCCTTGAGCTCCTAATGCTTGATAATCATTGATATACCATTTAGAGACCAATACACAAGGGATGGTTTGTTTGAGCAAAACCTCAGCGACTTGTTGTTCACACCCTTGATTGACATTAATAAATGCTAGATGACAGTCATTGTGCTCGATAAAAGCGTCTTCGAGTTGGTTGAAATTAGATATTTTTATGCAATGAATGTTCCAATACCCTAAGCCATTACACAAGGCTTCTAAATGCAACGGGTTGTCATCAAAACACAAAATTTTTAGTGTTGCAAAACGATGTGTTTGATGTTTTTCGACCTCATAAGCAGCTAATTTCTCTAATGTTAAAAAAACAGAAAAGGTTGAGCCTTTATGAAGCTCACTTTGGATGACAATTCGGCCATTCATTTGTTCTGCTAATTTTTTACAAATCACCAATCCTAGACCTGAGCCCCCATAACGACGGGTAATTGTAGTATTGGCTTGATTAAAGGCGTTAAATAAGGTGTTTTGATCTTGTGTGGAAATGCCAATGCCTGTGTCGATGATAGAGCAACATAATGTATAGTTTTTATCTGTTTCTTGTTTAATGCTCGTTCTTATTAATACATAGCCATAGTCTGTGAATTTAACAGCGTTACTCACAAGACTGCTGATGATTTGCTTAATACGAAGTGGGTCGCCTAGTACTGTATTTGGTACGTCAATTTCTGTTGCAGGAATCAGATCAATGCCCTTTTTATGGGCGCTTGGTGCAGCCAGCGTGAGTACTTCATCAATACAAGTTCGTATGTTTAATGGAATGCAATCCAGGTGGAGTTTACCGGCATCAATTTTTGAATAATCCAGTATGTCATTGATGATTGCTAACAAGTCTTGCGCGGACGATTTAATGGTT
>CAZNVR010000066.1:0-9862 GCA_964576655.1 uncultured Legionella sp.
GTAAATCCCGAGCAAAATTTTACAATGACGTATAGTCCTATTGAACGAAATTCAAGGCACATTGAATTAATTGCTAAAGCACTTAAAAAAGCTGATGTGTTGTTATTGGCAACAGATCCTGATAGAGAAGGTGAAGCCATTTCATGGCATGTCTTTGAACTGATGAATGATCGAAAGTTACTTAAAAACAAACCCGTGCACCGCATTATTTTTAATGAAATAACCAAGTCAGCTGTTAATGAAGCCATTAAAAATCCACGTCCTATTGCAATGGATCTGGTTAATGCACAACAAGCTCGTCGCGCGCTAGATTATCTCGTGGGATTTAATCTCTCACCTTTGTTATGGAAAAAAATACGACGCGGATTATCAGCAGGTCGCGTACAAAGTCCTGCATTACGTTTGATTGTTGAGCGAGAAGATGAAATTGATGCGTTTATTCCCAAAGAATATTGGCGTCTTGTTGCGCAATGCCGACAAGATAATGCATCTTTTGAAGCACGATTAACTCATTATGAACATCAAAAATTAGAACAATTTAGTGTTAATCATGACTTACAAGCTCATGCCATACAGGCTGCATTAGTAAACCAGGCTCAAGGCTTTTTGCATGTTGAAAACATTGAGAAAAAGCAACGTAAAAGAAATCCTGCGGCTCCTTTTATTACCTCAACATTGCAACAAGAAGCAGCTCGAAAATTAGGTTTTACTTCACGTAAAACCATGATGGTGGCTCAACAGTTATATGAAGGGATCGATATTGGTTCAGGAACCATGGGTTTAATTACCTATATGAGAACAGATTCAGTTCATTTAGCCAATGAAGCCTTAGAGGAAATTAGAACATATATTACCGAGCGATATGGTGATGTTAATTGTCCTAAAACTGCACGTGTTTTTAAAACAAAATCTAAAAATGCTCAAGAAGCGCATGAGGCGATTCGTCCTACGTCAATTAAACGAAACCCTGAAATGGTACAACAAGCATTAACGCCGGATCAGTTTAAGTTATATAGTTTAATTTGGAAAAGAACCCTTGCCTCTCAAATGACAGAAGCCTTATTGGATACGGTCGCTGTTGATTTAAGTTGTGGAGAAGGTAATTTATTTCGGGCAAATGGCTCAACGATAACGTTCCCAGGCTTTTTGACCGTATATGAAGAAGGTCGTGATGATTCTAAAGATGACGATAGCATGGTGTTGTTACCTACCCTTGTGGTAGGTGAAAAAGTTGCCCTGCATGACTTGCTTGCAAATCAACACTTTACAGAGCCACCACCACGCTATTCTGAGGCGTCTTTGGTTAAAGCATTGGAAGAATTTGATATTGGTCGACCGTCTACTTATGCCTCTATTATTCATACGTTACAACAACGTGAATACGTTATTGTTGATAAAAAACGATTTTTACCCACCGATGTTGGTCGTATTGTCAGTCGGTTTTTAACAGATTATTTTACACGTTATGTTGATTACAAGTTTACAGCACATCTTGAAGACACTCTGGATGCGGTAGCTCGAGGTGAGCGAGAATGGATTCCTTTATTAAATGAGTTTTGGCAGCCATTTATTCAGCAAATCCTTGCGATCGATGAGCAAGTACAACGTAAAGATGTGACCACACAAATTTTAGAGGAAGAATGTCCAAAATGTACTAAACCGTTGTCTATTCGTTTAGGAAAAAGAGGGCGCTTTATTGGATGTACTGGATACCCTGAATGCGATTATACCCAAGATTTGGGTGCAAATGCTGGTGAAAAAGCTGAGCCAGAAGTCGTTGAGGGACGTACATGTCCTGACTGTTCAGGTGTATTGCATATTAAACTAGGACGTTATGGTCGATTTATAGGTTGTGGTAGTTATCCTGCTTGTAAATTTATGGAGCCCTTAGAAAAACCTGCTGATACAGGTGTGACATGTCCTAAGTGTCATGAGGCAAAAATTTTGCAACGTAAATCACGTAAAGGTAAAATTTTCTATTCTTGCGCTTCTTATCCAAAATGTGATTATGCGTTATGGAATGAGCCGATTGATAAACCCTGTCCTCAATGTGCATGGCCTTTATTGACCGTGAAAGAAACCAAGCGAGCTGGTCGACAAATTGTTTGTCCACATGAAGGGTGTGATTATATTGTGAAAGATTAAGTGGTTTGCTTGACTTAAGGGCTTATACAGTATAAAACTATGACGGTAAAATTTTTATCGCAGTTGTTTTTAATAGTAATTGAGGAGCAGTAAATGGCAGAGAAAGTACGTGGTACCGTAAAATGGTTTAATGAGGGCAAAGGTTTTGGCTTTATTGAGTGCAATGGCAAAGACTACTTTGTTCACTTTAGTGCCATTCAAGGTGGTGGATTCAAAACACTACAAGAAGGTGCCGCTGTAATGTTTAAAGCTGGCCAAGGTCAAAAAGGCCCACAAGCTGAAGAAGTTGAAGTGGTCTAAACCCCCTTTACTCTCAACGTATTCTTCATGCCAGCATTTGCTGGCATGATCATTTCTAGTCTTGATATCCCTTCTCATTGCGCATAAAATCCACAACACTTCTTTTTTATTAAGTTAATCATGTATAGACGAATGTTAAAATCCAAAATTCACAGAGCTTGTGTCACTCATGCCGATTTGGATTACGAAGGCAGTATTACCATTTCACCCGAATTGCTTGAAGCATCTAATATTTTACCTTATGAAGCGGTGAATATATGGAACGTGACTGCGGGTACTCGATTTGAAACGTATGCAATTGAAGGCGCGTCCAGATCAACAGAAATCTGTGTAAATGGAGCTGCGGCGCATTTAGTGACCCCGGGTGACATCATCATTATCGCCTCATTTGTACAGATTCCAGAAGAGCAATGTCATACATTGATACCTACTGTGGTCTTTGTTGATGAAAACAACCAGCAACGAGAGATTCGTCCAGAGGTTGTGACTACGCACGGCTGTGTATTAGAGCAATAAGCTTGCTTTTTTTTGTATAGGAAATAGTTAAAAAGACAATCCTTTGTGCCTGATATTTGTTTAATGGGCCCTGAGTTCAGCCTGTATTTTTGGTTAAAAAAAGACTAAACTGTTTAGATGAATGTTTTATAAGGATATAAAATGGATGATTTATTACGACTAGATGATTTGTTAACCGATGATGAGCGAATGATTCGTGACAGTATTGCGCGTTTTGTCGCGCAAGATGTAACGCCATGCATGACACGTGCATTTGAAGAAGGCGTTTTTCCTCTTCATTTAATTAAAAAAACAGCTGAATTAGGGTTGCTAGGGCTGACTTTACCCACACAATATGGTGGCTCCGATGCCTCATATGTTGCTTATGGTTTGGTTTGTCAAGAATTAGAAGCTGGGGATAGTGGTTTACGTAGTTTTGTGTCAGTGCAAAGTTCCTTGTGTATGTATCCTATCTTTAAATACGGTACTGAAGCTCAAAAAATGCGTTTTTTACCTGCAATGGCATCAGGAGATGTGATTGGATGTTTTGGATTAACGGAACCTAATTCAGGCTCTGATCCTGCGAGTATGCATACCTTTGCTCAAAAAGTTCCCGGTGGTTGGCGTTTAAATGGTTCAAAAATGTGGATCACCAATGCCACTATTGCAGATATCGCCATTGTTTGGGCGAAAACAGTTGATGGAATTCGAGCATTTATTGTTGAAAAAGACTTTACAGGTTTTACGCGTCAAGAGATTAAACTTAAAATGTCACTCCGTGCCTCCATTACAGGCGAGCTCAGTTTTGACGATGTATTTATTCCAGATGCTAATTTATTACCTGGTAGTGAACGTGGATTAAGTGCAGCCCTTGGTTGTTTAAATCAAGCTCGTTTTGGTATTGCATGGGGTGCTATGGGTGCTGCAAGGGCCTGTTTTGATATAACAAAAGAGTATTTGTTGCAACGTAAACAATTTGACAATCCCCTTGCGTCGTTTCAACTTGTACAACAAGATTTAGCGTTAATGTATGGTGAAATCATTAAAACGCAATGCATGAACTTGCAAATAGGTCGTTTAAAAGAAAAGCAACAGGATTCAGCACCGATGATTTCATTAGCTAAAAGCAATGCCGCCAGAGAAGCATTAAAAATAGCTCGCACATGCCGAAATTTATTAGGAGCCAATGGTATTAGTCTGGATTATCATGTCATTCGCCATATGTTGAATTTGGAATCGGTGTTTACTTACGAAGGCACAGATCATGTGCATATTTTAGTATTAGGCAAACACATCACCGGAATAAACGCATTTAATTAAGCGTCATACCATAATTAAATGACGTTTTTTAAAAACACGCTGCAAGCCTATGGCGATACCCAACATGGCAATGCCTAATGCGCAGGTGATAAGGCCTAAATTCAGATAATAATGTTGATATATCGCCAGACTTTGTATTGAAGATGTGATGTGTTTGGGGATGGCAACCCAAATCGCAATACGACCGGAGAGCGTATTTGATAATGAAGACGCTAGATACCATGTGCCCATTGCAAAACCAAGCGCTTTTTCATCGCAATAAAGGCCGATCATGCTAAGGCCTATAGCACTCACCCATAATTCCGCAATTGTAATCATTAAGTAGGTCACTGCAATGTAATTTCCATTGATAAGCCCACTATTCGCCTCTGGGGTAATATGGGCTATAAATAATAAAGATAGGCCTGCTAAAAAGGTACCACAAGCAAATTGCCAAGGAATCGAAAAGCGTGGGAAACGTTGATAAAAGCGAGGAAGTTGCAAGCCTATGGCGATAATTAACAATGGAT
This sequence comes from uncultured Legionella sp., assembly GCA_964576655.1. Classification (GTDB taxonomy): domain Bacteria; phylum Pseudomonadota; class Gammaproteobacteria; order Legionellales; family Legionellaceae; genus DDPF01. Next base: position 4,770 of record CAZNVR010000066.1, read on the forward strand.
TTAGCATTTGATATTGAGCTGGAGAGACTAGAAAACCTAACAGTTGTAAATCAGAATTATTTTTTGCAAATAAAACCAATGTGGTATTCATCTGGTTGTAAATGACAAAAAAAACAATCGCTTCAAGGATTAATAATGCTGCAATGGACTGTTTAAAACGAGTCTCTCCAGATAAACGATATGTTTTAATTAAAAACCATCCAATGCCTAAACTACACCCTATCGATACAATAATTAATGATATCTTAATATGTGAATACGCAAATAATGTAAACAGATAAAGGGCGATTAAATAACTGAATAGTTGAAGTCGAGCTTTGTATGATAGGGGTGCGCGATCTTGAATTAAAGTGACATTATTATATATACGATAACGATAGGCAAAATTAAGAGCGGCAATGGATTTACCAGCAAACACTAAGGCTAATACAGACAGAGGGCCATAACGACTATCAAGTAGGCTTGGAGCTATAATTGATGCTAATAATGCCCCAATATTAATTGCCATGTAATAAAAGGTCATGGCAGATTTTGCGCTGATGGCATCGTTAGCAAAAACGCGTGAAATCATTGCAGATGTTGTACCCATTAATAATGAATTGGCAGCCGGCAGCAAGGCATATGCAGCAAGAAAAAGTTTATCTCCATGTGTGGCTATACTGTATCCACTCAACATAATTAATAAGTACGCCATAGCGACAAGTACACAACCGAATAAAATACTACGTCGTAAACCCAATACTCCATCTGCCATGTAACCGCCTAAGAGCGGCATGAGATAACCTGTTGCTTGGCTGACCCCTATAAATGCATAGGCTGAGGCTTGATCATACCCTAGACCCTGGGAAAGAATGGGCCTGGTTAAAAAAAGAATTAATATTGTATTAAGAGAGTATGTTGAAAATTGACTCCAAAACGTAATCATGACGATATTTGATGTTTGTTTTTGTTGCAAATTAAAAGATGGCAACGCATTTTTTAGTTTTGTATACATTTGCAATGATCCTGGCTGAGGTGTTGGATACTCAAATCTCACTATACGTGGTGTACTCTTAAGGATCAAGGTAAGATATCTCACCACATTTAAGGCAAGAATCCTTTATGACTAAAAATAAAACAATCATTCATGAAAAAGAAGTTAATGTAGCCTGGGGGGATATGGATGCTTTAGGTCATGTCAATAACGTACGATATTTTGACTATTTTCAGCAAGCACGCATCGAATGGTTAGAAGCTTTAGAGTTAGATATGCAGCAAACAACAGGTCCTGTGGTCGTTCATATTGCTTGTACTTTTTTAAAGCCGGTTATTTATCCGGCAAAATTAATATTACAAAGTAGTTTACATCATATAGGTAACTCAAGCTTGATGATGGATCATGATTTATTTCAAAACGATCAATTAATGGCTCAAGGTGTATGCAAGATTGTGTGGATTGATTACGTTAAAAATAAGTCAATTCGTCTACCTGAAAAAATTCGACAGTTAACATTTGATTAAGCAAAAAATAACGCTGGTTGGATAATTATTAACCCCAGGTCTATACTGTATTTAAATGCATCAGTAAGTGCGTTTTTTAGCCTGGAGGGATCTAGTATGAATACGAATTTAAAGCTCAATTTATCAAGGACGTGTTTTTTTGCTTTGGCTTTAGTAGCGAGTACTGCATGCCATGCTTGGCATGGAGGTGGGTATCATGGCGGTGGATATCATGGGGGTGGTTATTACGGAGGGGGATATCATAATAACTATTACCGTGGTGGCTATTACGGTGGTGGTTGGGGAGGTTGGGGAAGTGGCGTGTCAATTGGTATTCCTATAGGTGGATACTACGGTGCTACGTATGGTTGTAGAAATGTACGTGTTTGTAATAACTTTGGTAATTGCTGGTATCAACGCGCATGTTAGGTGATCTTTTATGGTGCTAATACGCTAGTACCGGAGTAGTCAACCTATGGAAAACTGCCTAGCTATTGCGTTTTATTTTATTCATTAGCCTTTATCGCTACGTTACGCGCTTTGTGCGCGTAATCCGTTCAATTGTAATTAAAGTGTTTATACCTAACATGTTGATTTGTTTACCTTGACGATCTAAATCATATACGGCTTAGCTTTTTTTTTGTATGATAAAATCGCCTAATACAATATTCACGGACGAACTATCATGCTGGCTTACCTTGATCAAAACATGCTTGAGCCCGAAGCACTTTCTGTTGAAAATCACGACTTGTTAACCGATGCGATTTGGATTGATTTATTATCTCCTTCCAGAACAGAAGAAATTGAAGTAGAACAACATATTGGTCAAGATATACCTTCTCGTGAAGACATGGTAGAAATTGAACTCTCAAGTCGTCTATATAAAGAAAATGGCATTCTTTTTATGACAGCAATCATGATCGCACACGCTGAGTCACCAACACGCACGATTGATCCGGTAACCTTTATTTTAACGCATCGCCAATTGATTACGATTCGTTATATCGAGCCTCAATCGTTTAAAGTATTTAATGCTAAACTAAAAAAATTAGACAGCAGTCACCGTAATCCTATTAATTTATTGATTGAATTATTAGATGTAACGATTGATCGACTAGCTGATATATTAGAATTAGTAGGGGCTCGTTTAGACGAATATTCAAAAACACTTTTTAGACCACAAAAAAACGCACCTCTGAAATTAGATTACCAACTGCTCATTCAAGACATTGGTGAAAATGGTGACTTAAATACGAAAGCACGAGAAAGTTTGGTGACCTTCAGCCGTCTTATCTCCTTTCTTACACAAACCATTGGTTCCAAAATTGATCATGAAAATCAGTTAAGATTAGTAACGTTAGGTAAGGATATTGTTTCACTCAGTGATCACGCTAATTTTCTTTCAAGTAAAATTAATTTTTTATTAGATGCTACATTAGGTATGGTGACCATTGATCAAAATAATATCATTAAAATTTTTTCCGTTGCAGCGGTGATTTTCCTACCTCCTACTTTAATTGCGAGCATTTATGGTATGAATTTTCATCTAATGCCTGAATTATCTTGGAGTTATGGATATGAGCTTGCTATTGGAATGATGTTAATAGCCGCCTGGCTTCCATATAAATATTTTAAATATCGTAAATGGCTTTAAAATAAATTGTGCTCGACAATACGCTCATCTATAATTTTTATTACGCCGTTGTAGCTCAGTTGGTAGAGCAATTGATTCGTAATCAATAGGCCCGGCGTTCGATTCGCCGCAACGGCACCAGTAGTGGTAAGGGTTTTTCGTAAAAGTTGGCGTCGTCAATGTTTTTGTGTCGAATATGTGTCGAAGTCTTGAGTGGAAATAGATGATAAAAGAATTGCTACGCAAAATGACCCCCAGCATGATATGGACAATAATTATTTTGACTGCTATTGCTATATTGATGCCAGTTGGAGCATATACATACGTAATTTTAAAATCCGATCAAATTACTTATGAGGGTGTATTCGGTAAAATTAGCGCAAAGGTATCTACACTGCAGGTTCAATTGGATAAAGCTCTTCATGTTAATGATGAGTTGACGAAAACTGTAAGCCAACTAGAACAAAATTTAGAAGATATTAAAAAAATATGTGATATTCCTACACATCCTGCAAGTTTCAATCAAAGTGCAAATAATCTTTCTGATAAATTTCTTGATATAAAAAAGAGCTTAAATGTTCAATCTGAGTTATTAGGTAAACAAAAAATTGGTTTGGAATCAATAAATCGAGATGCAATTGATCTTAAAGATTCATTGAAAATATTATCAGGTAAACAAATTAATTTTAGAAAGTAAAACAAATGAATGGTGAAATATTCTATGAATGAGCAATTGTTAACTTGGATACTAACACTTTTTTCCGCATTATTTACTTTTTGGTTTAAAGATGCTCTAGATAGGAAAAAATTACACTCGTTAAATAAGAATCAGAAGGCAATTAAAACCTATAGTATTTTGAATAGATTACGTGGATCTCTGTGTATGAAAATCGTGATATGTCGAGAACTATTAAAAAATAAAAATTTTAACTATATGTCGTTGTTAGAGAAAAATCCTGATGAGACATCCAGCTTGATGGATGAGTTGGAACTTTTAATTGTTGAAAATTTTGATAATTTAAATGAATTACTTTTTGCGTATCAAAAAGCAATTAGCCAGCTGCAGGTGATGTTGTTGGGAATAATGTCGGGTAGTATTGTAATGGAACAAAACGAGTTCCAAAAGCTAATAAAAGAATATAATGAGGATAATTTGAGAACTAATAGTACATTGCAGCAAGCTTTAAAAAGTCAATATATAAATAAGAGGATCAATGTTTGGGATGTTTGTAATAAAATTAAGTCATGTTTTCTCATCTTTTTTAAAAAACCAAATAAATAAATACTCTTGCAAACACTTCAACTAAATGACTGAAATCAATGGGACATCCGGGACAACCGCGCCATCAATAGGTTTTAACCGTCCCCACCCAGTTTTATTGAAGTGGGGCAAATGGGACAAATCTACTAAAAAAGCAAACATTCGAATGAATGTATATTGCGCCCTTGCAATTTGCTGCGGGACATAAGGTGTTTTTTTTATAAGCGGGATCCAAATAAAATTATTTTTCAATCAAAAATATAATAAAAAATAGTGCTTCTGGAGACAAGAGTTAAGAGGAGATTTTGTCCTATCGCGTGAAGCGCGATAGGACAAAGCGATGTAATCACATGATTTTTAATTGAAAAAAGGAAAGTAGTTCTCTGCGTCACTGCAGATAAATTGCAGTGACGCAGTTTTATGGTTAAGTATTTTTCATTGCATTGCAAAGCCTTTATTCCCCACCCCAAATCTTATCCGTAAATACATATAACCGCGGTGTGCCAACACCTTTAATTCTTGGCTTATGCGATGCAGCACCATCAGTTCCCGGTTTCAGCCAACCCGCTTCAAGTAGTAACCGAATTGCCGTGCGGAGATCGAAGCCTTTACAGAGTTCGTTTTTAAAGACTTCAGTTAAGACCATATAAATGCGATATCCTTTGTCATCAGTAAGATAAAATCCCGCTCGGTTGGAAATTCGTTCACTGTTAGGGAAAC
>CAZNVR010000067.1:0-9692 GCA_964576655.1 uncultured Legionella sp.
ACAAGTGATAGGTTATGTACAGCGCTTCCTGCCGGCCAATATCGCGATGGACTTCGCACAGGGGCGTTATTGCGGGGTAGAAAAAAAAGAAAAGTCTAAACGATCTTTCAATCGTACAGATGGGAGAGCACCCATATTTCCTTTAGGTCTTGATTCTTCTCTGGGTGGTTTAGGATATAGTTATGCCTGGGAGCCGTGTGGGCGGTGGGATAGAGGGGTTAGTCTTCTTTTAAAACATATGTCAAGCAAAAACAGCAATCTTTGGCGAATTATGCGGCCAGAGTCGCGCGACAATCAGCCGAGCACATCGGCGGCAATACTTGCCTTTTCGGGTTGACAACACGTATGAATGAATTATTCCTGGGACCATGCTCGAAAATGGGCTCTTATTCAAGCCCCAATGAGAAGACGGCTTAATCAACATAAATGCCTTATTCTTTTTGCATCATGACCATAAAAAATTAAAAGGTTCTGGGTTGCTTCGTTTTTCTCGCAAAGACAGAACTTAACGATATATAATCGCACCTACAATTCATTACACAAAGTATTTATGTATCTAACCGATTTATTAAACACGCCTGGCGAACATGCATTTAATTTTCCAGGTGCTATGGGTTCACTGGAAGCGGTATTAATGGTTCCTGAAACAATCAATACGGAATATGTTGCGATACTTGGTCACCCGCATTCTCTCCAGGGTGGAAGTATGACGAATAAAGTGGTAACTACGTTAGTACGCATGTTTAAAGAGTTAAACATTCCAAGTATACGTTTTAATTTTCGTGGGGTCGGGGCGTCTTTCGGTGTGTATGATGCAGGCTTGGGTGAAAGTGAGGACATGCTGTTGTTTGCAACAAATTGGCTTACAACACGACCTTCAGCAAAAATTATCTTTGCAGGATTTTCATTTGGGTCTTATGTTGCTTATCGTGCAGCGGCACAATGTAAGCATGCTATGTTGATTACGATAGCTCCACCTGTACATCATTATGATTACACTGAATTCAATCCAAAACCCACACCATGGATTATCCCTCAAGGTGAATTGGATGAAGTGGTGCCCATGTCAATTATTGACGAGTTTGTTGCGCGAGATGCTAATTTAGAATTGCTAACATTTCCGGATACCACGCATTTTTTTCATGGCAAATTAATTGTATTAAAACAACGCTTAATGGACGCGCTTCATGCCCATGACATTAATTGATTACTATTTAGCCGCTGTTGCAGGAGATGAAATTCATGATGATGCATCTCAACGGCAGGTGATTGAGCATCTACAGCGTGTGTTGTCTGAGTTAGAGATGTCTCAAAGATGGTTTAGTCGATTATGTAAAAAACAACGCGTTTCGGGTATTTATATGTACGGGCCTGTGGGTGTTGGTAAGACGTATTTAATGGATTTGTTTTATGAACATATGACAGAGCCACGAAAAGCTCGGTTTCATTTCCATCACTTTATGCAACAAGTTGATAACCAATTAAGACGTTTGCAAGGTCAAAAAAATCCTGTGCGCCGTATTGCAGCTGATTTGGCCAAAACAGTGCGAGTATTATGCCTGGATGAGTTTTTAATGCATGATGTTGCAGACGCGATGATTATGGCTGAATTGCTTAACGCATTGTTTGAGCACGGTATCGTCTTAATCGCAACAGCCAATACAGCACCAGATGATTTATATTTACATGGGGTCCACCGTGAACGTTTTCTGCCTGCTATTGCGTTAATCAAACAACATTGTCAGGTATTAGTCCTATCCAATGCTCGTGATTATCGACTTGGGCGTGCGCCATTAAAAAATGCGTATCTATATCCTTTAGATGACCGTTCGTTACAGTCGTTAATACAGCAGTTTAATGCGCTGGATGATAATAAGTTGGGGCGAGGGGAGCTAATGGTTCAGCAGCGTCTCATTCCTTATGTTAACCGCTCTCATCATGCCATTTGGTTTGAATTTCATGTTATTTGTAATATCCCACGCTCACAACTTGATTATTTAGAAATTGCTGATCGTTTTGACACTGTTTTTTTGAGCGGAATACCTGTCTTAACGCCTGATGATACCACACGGGCATTGATGTTAATTCACTTTATTGATGTTATGTATGATAGAGGGATACACCTTGTGATATCCGCACAAGTTCCCGCCGCGAGTTTATATGTAAAAGGGCCAATGCATAAATCGTTTCAACGCACACTAAGCCGTCTTGAGGAAATGCAATCCATTGATTATTTGCATAGACATGAGCACCGTAATGTGAGTAATTTTTTGCTAGTTTGAGAATGATTATCGATAGCATTTGTGTTAAACTAGCATTTTATAGTCTCGTTTGGTGTGTGTAGATGGTAGCACTAGCTGATCTTGCTCAAGGTGACCGAGTTCGTTTAGTTCATTTTGGTCAAACAAACCTATTGTATCGTCGTCAATTATTATCGCGTGGTTTAACCTGTGGGGTTGAGATTCTTGTGGTCCGAGTAGCGCCATTAGGTTGTCCTGTGCAAATTGATGTGCGCGGCACGTCATTAACCTTACGAAAAGAAGAAGCTGCGTGTTTGCAATGGGAGCATATATGACCCAGATGATGTTAGTCGGGAATCCTAACTGCGGAAAAACAACTTTGTTTAATGCCTTAACCGGTGAAAACCAGCGAGTAGGTAATTGGTCTGGGGTTACGGTTGAGAAAAAAACAGGTGAATTTTTAGTCAATGGACAAACCATTTACGTTACTGATTTGCCAGGGATTTACTCCTTGGTGACATCAAAAGAAAGCTCAGCGCAAGATGCTATCATTGCGGCTCAAGCATTGATTGAACATGGCATTGATGTACTGGTTAATGTGGTTGATGCCTGTCATTTGGAACGACACCTCTATTTAACAAGCCAATTATTAGAACTTAATTTACCTTTGATTTTGGTTGTGAATATGACCGATATTGCAGAGCAACGAGGCATTACAATTGATGCATCTGCTTTATCTGAGCAGTTACAATGTCCTGTGCTGATGTTACAAGCGCATCGTAAATTGGGTTTAGATGAATTAAAAAAACAATTGCAACACCTGCCTGATCCTGTATCGTCAATGCCTACATTAGTACTCCCGGCTTTAGTGCAAGAGGCCATGCATGGGCTGGAACAAAAGCTGATGGGTCATCATCCGGTGCATTTTGTCTCGTATATTGCGCGTCGTTTGTTAGAGGGGGACACGTTATTGTCTTCGTACACGTCTGACTATCAAATACAGGATGATACCGTTGATATTCAAATGGCAAATGCACGTTATGACGCTGTGCATCGTATTGTAACGTTAGTACAGAAAAAAAAATCAGACGCAAGTGAGCATTTAACTGCCAAAATTGATCGGATTGTATTGCATCGCTTCTGGGCATTGCCCATCTTTTTCGGCATGATGTATTGCATGTTTTTTATGGCAATTCAAGTAGGAGGGGCGTTCCAGGATTTTTTTGATATCAGTAGTGATGCTATTTTTGTGCAAGGACTCTCTCATGTTTTACAACACGTTCATGCGCCCGCCTGGTTGATTGCTTTATGTGCTCATGGCGTAGGAATGGGTATAAATACAACGCTTACTTTTATTCCTGTGATGGCCTCTATGTATTTCTTTTTATCTCTCCTAGAGGCATCAGGCTACATGGCGCGAGCAGCTTTTGTGGTTGACAAGGCCATGCGATGGTTAGGTTTACCAGGTAAATCATTTGTGCCTATGATAGTGGGGTTTGGGTGTAACGTGCCTGCTATTATGGCTGCTCGAACACTAGATTCTGAGCGTGATCGCCTGCTCACTGTATTAATGAGTCCGTTCATGTCCTGTAGTGCTCGGTTGGCCATTTATGCAGTATTTGTAGCAGCGTTTTTTCCTGAGCACGGTCAAAATGTTGTGTTCTCATTGTATATGATTGGTATTTTAATGGCGGTATTCACCGGTTTCTTGTTAAGAAAAACTGTATTGCAAGGTAAAACCTCTCCTTTAATCTTAGAGTTACCCGCGTATCATTTGCCTTCAATGAGACGTTTAGTTAAAGAAACAGGCTTACGATTACGTTTTTTTATTACTCGTGCAGGACGCTTTATTATTCCTGTTTGTGTTTTATTAGGTGGCTTAAATGCCTTAACCATTCATGGTGGGTTAAGTTTTACTAATGCAAGTACGGACTCTGTTTTATCACTCATTGGCCAGTGGTTAACTCCTTTATTTTCCCCCATGGGTCTACAGCAAGATAATTGGCCGGCGACGGTTGGGTTGTTAACAGGGACTTTGGCTAAAGAAGTGGTGGTGGGTTCATTAAATACATTGTATGCACAAATGGGAGCAGTGAGTGATCATGTGCCTGTGGCTTTTGAATTAGGGTCTTTATTGCAAACGGCATTATGGTCAATACCTGATAATCTGTTGCAATTGATTGGGCTAGGCAATACGCATGTTGCTGTGAGTGAGCAATCTTTTGTGTATGGAATGATGTTTCAGCATTTTGATGGTCAAGTCGGTGCTTATGCGTATTTATTGTTTATTTTGCTTTATATCCCTTGTGTATCAACCATGGCGGCTGTTCGTCAAGAAGCCAGTCAACGATTGATGTGGTTTTCAATTGTCTGGTCATTCATGATTGCTTATGTGACTGCTACAGGATTTTATCAATTGGCTACCATTACGGCTCATCCATTACAAACAATTGAGTATATCATTGCGATGCTCGTCATTGTAGGTGTAGCTATTTCGCTTATTCGTATTGCTTCCCTGGCTCAAAAGGAGCGTTATGCTATTGCACATCCGTGATTTTATTCAACGTGAAAAAGTGGCAAGCACTCAGCAATTGTCCAGAGCGTTTCATATTGATGAAGCAGCGCTACAGCCTATGTTAGATATATGGATAGCAAAGGCTGTGATTAAGCCTTGTCAAGAAAAGCCTGCATGCCAAAGTGCGTGTTCACGTTGTAAAACGAGTGCACCTGTTTTTTATGAAATGGTTTATGAATAAGTGAGCCCCAACTGTATTGCTAGTCAGGTTGGGGCTTGGCCTGATAATGGCCTTTTAATCGGTTAGATCCGACATCGCTACCGCGTGATAACCTGCATCAACATGTATCACTTCACCGGTAATCCCCGAACTTAAATCAGAACATAAAAATGCAGCGGTGTTTCCAACTTCTTCAGCTGTAATATTACGTTTTAGAGGTGTACTGGCAGCATACGCTGTTTGCATTTTACGAAAATCTTTAATACCCGCTGCCGCTAGCGTTCTGATAGGACCTGCAGATACAGCATTGACGCGAATACCACGCGGACCTAAACTTGCAGCTAAATAGCGTACAGATGCTTCAAGACTTGCTTTAGCAATGCCCATGACATTGTAATTAGGAACAGCTTTTTCAGCGCCGTAATAACTTAACGTAAGAATGGAGCCGTTTGTATCTTGCATCATAGGTAAGGCTGCTTTTGCAAGAGCAACCAAGCTATAAGCACTGATATCGTGTGCAATGTGGAACCCTTCGCGACTGACCGAATCAACAAAATCACCGCTAATTTGGTCTGCTGGTGCAAATGCTACGGAATGCACAACAGTGTCTAGCTTAGTCCAATGCTTACCTAATTGAGAAAATACATCGTTAATTTCACGATCGCATGCTACATCACATGGAAAGACAAGCGTTGAATTAAAATCAGCAGCCATATCCTGGACACGTTCTTTTAGTCGATCATTTTGATAGGTAAACGCTAATTCCGCACCTTGCTCATGAAAAATTTTAGCAATACCGTAAGCAATGGAGCGATTACTAGCCAAACCCACAATCAATGCTTTTTTTCCACTTAAAAATCCCATATTCATCCCCTATGTTGATGTTAAGACTCTGCTGATTGTAATAATTCGCGCATTTTTGCCTGAATCATATCAATTGCAATTCGGTTTTCCCCGCCTCTGGGCACAATGAGATCGGCATAACGACTTGATGGTTCAATAAATTGTAAATACATAGGCCGAACGGTGGTTTCGTATTGATGTAAAACGGATTCAAAAGAACGATGACGTTCTACTACATCACGCATTAAACGACGGCTTAAACAGACATCAAGTGGTGCTGACATGAAAATACGAATATCCATGACTTCGCGTAGTGCTTTGTCGGCAAATAATAAAATCCCTTCTAAAACAATAATCGTATGACGGCCAATAAAGCGTGTTTCAGGTAGCCGCAGATGCTTTGAATGAGAGTAAATGGGTATTTCAACCGACTCACCTTGTTGTAACAGCCTTAAGTGTTCACATAATAGCGCGTGATCAAAGGAATCGGGATGATCGTAGTTGATTTTTTCACGTTCTTCAAAATCAAGGTGATTATTGTTTTTGTAGTAGGCATCTTCTGAAATAACAACGACTTGATCAGAGCCTAGTTCGTTGACAATCGTATTTGCTAATAAACTTTTACCGGATGCTGAAGGGCCGGCGATTCCTAAAATAAGAGCCTGTTTGGTCATGGTGATACGCAGTGAAATATTTTGTGCAAATAGTAAGGGATTTTGGCGGTCATTTCAATGTTTTTTTACGGATTACGCTCGTTAATAGACCAGAAATTCAGCCTGCTAAATTTGTTCAACCTATTATTATGCAAATCCATACAGGAAATTTTTGATTAATTTATGACCGTGATTGGTTAACACTGATTCAGGATGAAATTGTACTCCTGTGAGTTTTAAGCGAGGGCTTGATAACGACATAACCTCATTCTTTTCTGAGCGAGACGTGATGATGATATCGGGATGAAGGCCTTTTTCTGAAACAATTAATGAATGATAGCGTGCAACACGTAGTGGTGTAGGAATTTGATGAAAAATACCCAGGCCATTATGTTGGATTAAACACGATTTACCATGCATGGGTTCTTGTGCTCGAGTAATCGTTGCTCCAAACACGTGACCTATGACTTGATGACCAAGGCATACGCCAAGAATAGGGATTTTTCCTGCAAACTCACGCACAACCTGAATAGATATGCCCGCATCAATAGGGCCACCTGGTCCTGGTGAAATGATAATATGTGTGGGTTGTAATTGATAAATATCATGTATTGATATGGCATCATTTCTAACGACAAGGACTTGTTGTCCCTGTTCTTCAACATACCTTGATAAATTAAAAACAAATGAATCGTAATTATCTATAATTAAAATCATGTGGTTAATGCCTTTAGAAGAGCACTTAGTTTGGTCAGGCTCTCTTGGTATTCTTCATGAGGATCTGAATCAAGTACAACAGCACCGCCTGCACTAAAAAATAGGTTGGTTCCGTTTATATAATAGCTGCGAATAGTAACAGAAAGATCTAAATCGCCGGTAAAGCTTATATAGCCCATGCAGCCGCAATAAGGTCCGCGAGCTTGTTTTTCAAGTTCACTAATAATTTCCATCGAGCGTATTTTAGGTGCTCCGGTGACAGAGCCGGGTGGAAAAGTTGCTTTAATCAGATCAATGGATGTGATATCCGGTTTTAATATACCTGTAATTGTCGACACTAAATGATGTACGGTTTTAAAACTTTTTAATGCAAATAGTTCATCAACGTTAACCGAATGACAGACTCTGGATAAATCATTACGCATTAAATCAACGATCATGACATGCTCGGCGCGATCCTTTTCACTACAGGATAATTCATCAGCAAGACGCTTGTCTTCAACGGGATCCATTGCGCGTTTTTTGGTGCCTTTGATAGGGCTTGTTTCTACCTTATTGTGGGTGAGCTGAATAAATCGTTCAGGGGATGCACTAATGATATACCCTTGTTCATCAATACGTAAAAAAGCACTAAATGGAGCAGGATTATGTTTAACTAAATCAAAATACAGCTCGATTGGGCTGATGGAGTCAGTGAGTATGGTATGAAATTGTTGCGAAATATTCGCTTCAAAAATATCTCCATTTAAGATGTAGTCTTTAGTCGTATTTACAGCTTGCATATAGGATGCTTTATCAAAATTTGATAAAGGTTGATGAACGATTTTATGTGCAGATGATGTGCAAAATGATAATGCCAAGCCTTTTGTAAGGCGCATTTTAATAGCATGGATGTCTTGTGTGGCTTTTTTTATCCGCGCGCATGCTTGTTGTTCAGGAAAGCCTGTTGCAATCACCCAGCTTTGATTTAGATGATGATCAAACGCAATGACACTACTATAACTGTTTAAATAGATATCAGGTAATTGAATGTTATCCAGGACAAAAGGAAGCGTTTCCAGATAATGACTTGCTTCATACCCTAAATAACCCATGAGACCACCTTGAAAGGGGGGGAGGGTATCTATTTTTTCGATTTTATAAGTATCCAAGTGTTGCTGAATACATATAAATGGATCCGTGTCGAAGGTGTTTTTTAAAGAAAAAGTCCAAAATGAATCAAAACAAATAAATGAATATCGTCCAAATCCTTGCATCTGTTGAGTACTTGTTAACACCATTAAATCTTTTTTATCCGCAAATAGTTTAATGACATCGTCAACATTCGTCAGCATGAGCTCTTCATAAAGAGGGTACATTAGATGGATTCCTTTGTACGTTTGAGCAATACATATAAAGCTCCCGTGCCTCCATCGCGTGCTTGAGCACTGTGAAAGGCTAAGACTTGAGGCAGTTGTTGTAACCAATGATTCACATGGTTTTTTAAAACAGGCTCCTCATCCAATCGTCCGCCTTTGCCATGAATGATGAGTAAACAGCGATAACCAGACTGGTGATGTTTATCGATAAATTGGCATAATGCGTCTCGTGCTGCATCAGGCCTTAACCCATGCAAATCAAGACGCGTTTCCCAACGAATCTCGCCATTTTTTAATTCTTTTAAACGTTTACGTGGCATGCCTGCGTTGCAATAGCTTAAGGTGGTTGTTGGGCAGACTATCGTGGAGTAATAGTTTGATAAGTAATACTCTGAACGTTGTATAGCGACAGGCTCCTTTGGGCGACGCACAGGCGCTGTTGCCATAGGTGGTGGGGAGATGCGCTGAACTTTAGTGTGTAAAGGCTTGACGTCTTTCATGGTTGCATGAAAGAGTGCTTTATCTTCATCAGAAATAGGCATGAATTGTTCAGGAAATACATAGATAATAAATTTAATATACCATTTTAAGTTTTACAGGTACATATAATCAAGAGAAATGAATGAGTATCTTGTTGATTATATCGATTTTTTATCTGAAAACTCCAGTACATTCGATTATGTTAGTCTTACTTAACTCCTGGATTATTTGTTTTTTGATCTTGATAATTATCATCAGGATCGCGAGCATTGTGTCGTGTTTTAAAGTCTTTTGCTATTTCTTTTAAATTATGCTCAGGTTTTTTAAACGTATTTAGATCTTCAAGCTCTGTCACAGAAGAAAGAAAGTTTAGACCATTTTCTATTTCTATTTTTTCATCATCAAAATAGAAGTTAATATTTTTATGATATTGTTGTATAAGCTCTTTTAAATCAACATTAGAATCATATATTTTAAGTAAAGAATATAGCCGTTCTTTGACTAACTCCTTATCCTTTTGCAAGTTAACAGAAGAATCCTTCGATTTTTCATTTTCTTTTGATTTTCTTGATACATCCAATTTTAGGGATTCGATATCTAAAGGGATACGTCTAGGGCGTGTTGACATATATGGACCCTGCCGCCTACGTGCCTCGGCTTGTCCGA
>CAZNVR010000068.1:0-9611 GCA_964576655.1 uncultured Legionella sp.
ATTGAGGGCCATGATAAATTACTTTTTTGCCATCAATAAACTCAATCACGGCTGAATCACCGTTTGCGTCTTCAATACTGACATGCAATGGCCAGGTTTGATGGTAAATGATGGTGGGGATTATTTGAAATTGATCAGTTGATCTAACCACCTCATCAACGGTTTTAAAATTATCTAATAAATATTGAGCCCAAAGTGCGTTAGAAATAACTGGTTTTTTAGGATCACGTGTTTCATAGGTTGAGCCTGTAAGATATAACAGATGAACCGATAGCCCTTTTTCGTTTATACCATCAGAAACCGCGTGAGAATTAAACTCACTGACTGTAATGCTCCCATATTTAGATACCCAATTTAATGAATTAGTACCTGCTTCTCCCGTTCGTTTAATACCTCGAGGATTAACGATTATTTTTGGCATATCTTCAGTAAAAAGATCAACGGTGCGTGCGACAACACGAGCCTGTTTGTTGTTATTCCAAAATACAGTCGTACAACAAAAAGAATCATTTGCCCCGGTAGATAGCAGAAATCCTATAGTTAAAAGCGCTTTTTTTTGAGAGACGGGATACATGATAATTTTCTCATGACTATGATTTATTTAGTATAGTCAGAGCTTTAAATTATTCAAATGAGTTCTGAGCCAAGTATGTGTTTGTAGAGATGCTCACATGTTGTGACCATCTCTTTGCAGGCATATATTAAAGCTTGTTTTTAAAATCTTTTATGGCTTGTTCTGCTTCCTCTTTACCGTAACCATAATGCTTTTGCAAAGTACCATATATTTCTTGATGATTGCCTTCGATGACTTTGAAATCATCATCTGTTAATTTCCCCCAAGCTTGTTTCATTTTACCTTTGGTTTCTTCCCAGGCACCTTCAAATATATCTTTATTCATGATGTTTCTCCTTATGTAATGTGAACGTTCCTTCTTTGTCTCACATGATCCTGATGTGATTCATGTTTAATTTTAGCGCACAATGGTTGTCATGTACAATAATGTCTTTCTGGATTTTCTTGTTTATATGATTTTTTAGTGATCGAAAAATGGGTTAATTAAGTCAATTTTAATCAATATTTTATTGAAATAAACCGGTTAGTCTTCTATGATGAATGTATAATTATTCCAAGGAATCCATGATGGTTAAGTCATTTACTTCAATACAAGTTGAATATATCAGTGAAGTAGCGACAGAAGTTGATGTACAACAAGTGGTTCCTGATGCACCTGATTTCCACTTTCAGACGATTGATAAAACACAGTTTAACGATAATGCTTTTTGGGATATTTTATTTGGAAATGACTACATTACGCTGAACTCTGGCTACCAGAGTAATACCAAAGTGCATGCTGTTGAGAATCCTCACGTACGTTTTCTGACCTCTGAGTCACGTGATAAAATTTTGGAGTTTCGATTACAATTTAGCAATGGTATTGATTTTGAACATTTGCCAGCAGGGTTTGTGTTGGCTAAAAATCCATTAACAGGCATCTGCGATGTTCTTCATTACAACAAATATTATGCCATTTATCAACCCGTAGATGAAAATAGGCCATTAGCTATTGTTCTTACGGACAAAACGGAACTAAATGAGTCGCTTGAACCAAAACCCCGTTTCAAAGGGCATCAAGCCACGTGGTATAACTTTCTGCAGAGCAAGCGAATCTCTAATACCGGCGAAGCCTATTGTACTGAGGATGAATTAAATGCAGCGTTTATTCGTTTTTCCAATATAATTTCCAGTAAAGGATTGTTTTTTTTTCAATCCGAATGGTCAGAAAGTCTTGCAGACGAAGTCAATCCTATTGTGCTTATCGGGCGCTGGGAAACAGTGATGTCAAATCCGCATTTAAAAAAGGCTGATATTCAAAAACAATGGAGTGTTTTACCTCAATTGCCTTTAGTAAAAAGTAATGCTGCCATTCGTGCCATTACAGATTATACCAATGATGAAAGACCATGTGGATTTTTACTGCCAGAAATGCAGTTGGATAGTATGTCTGCTATTGATTGCAATGACTCGTTGGACGGAAGTTATCGACTGGTGAGCAATAAA
Source organism: uncultured Legionella sp. (assembly GCA_964576655.1). GTDB lineage: Bacteria > Pseudomonadota > Gammaproteobacteria > Legionellales > Legionellaceae > DDPF01. The sequence continues at coordinate 2,060 of CAZNVR010000068.1, forward strand.
AAAGATGCAAGAAAATCAGCGATGTTTTGGCGAAATATTTCATATCAATCCAAACGAAACTCCATTGGCTTTTATGAAGAAGCATTAAAAACAATGGATAAAGCAGGTTTTGTTAATATTCGTGACCTGTGTCCTGGGATGAGTTTAGATCTAATGACAAACGTTTTGTCTTTTTGTGCGATAGCATTAAATCATACGGCACATACAAATGAAGAGGAGTTGCAAGAATTGGGTCATTGGAACAGGTTATGTGATAACCTGATGAAGTCAGGTTATCCAAGTTTGAATATTTCATATTTAGATAACTTGCGCTTTAATATCCCCAATACTCGTTTTTTAGGTAGTTATGTTGAGTATTTATCTTCGCTCAGTTCTTTGCAACAAGAGGGAGTAGAGTCGTTTTCTAATACGTTGTCTTTTTTTTATTATTGCCTAGGTGAGTCATTTTATAGCGGTGCGCGATTTTATTTTTTGAATGATGATCTAAGTAAAATAGGAATAAAAGAATATATACATTTACTGGGCTATTTGTATCGCCAAACAGGCGGAAAGAATCAGGTTGAAACATTTGTATACAATACAACAGGGTTGTCGTCGGATTTTTTTAAGCTTTCTCAACAATTTATTTTACTCGCACCTCATTTAAGTACGTTTAATCTTGATTCAGAGGAGGCCATTCAACAGGTAATGACGAAGATCCGCAGAATAGATTTTCTAGCATCTAAGGCTTGGGATGAGCGTTGGAGCATTTGTTTGCACATTTTAAAAGATGTTAAACATAACAAAGGACTCAACGCTGTACATTTGATTGAGTTAATGAATTATATTGATCAAGAGGTCTTGTCTAAAGAACCTTGGCAATTAAACATTTTGAGTTATTTAGAAGAACATTTTTCAAACCATTTTGAAGACATGTATTTTGAAAAGAAAAAAGAACAGCTTCTTGAAGCCAGTCATGGGTTAACTCAATCTCAAAAAGATAAAATACAAGGATATGGTTTTAGTCAACCAGCATGTGAGGCGTTGATTAGTCTGGAGTCAGAGATTGTTAAGGCATGTTATTTTAACGTGGATGGCTACTTGAATGATGTACACGAGAAGTTGCATACGTTAAAACACGTGTTAACCAAGGATGATTTTATTTTATTCATCAAGCAATTAAATGACATGCGTTTTAGCATAGTACGTAATTATCACGCTCTTCCTGAATTGATTGCTCTGATTATAAAAAAACGAACACTTGGGAGTTTTAATCAATTAGTTATAAGAAATGAAATTGAGCATGCTCGTGAAAATATTCTTGAGAAATTCATTTTATTTATGAATGAGATTCAACCGTTAACGCAAGATCCTAATTTAAAATTAAACTCGCTGATGCTTCAGGAAGCCATGGCAACTGTGGTTTTAAATTCAAATATCAAAGATGTATCTCGCTCTTTAACGAAAGTCATTCCGTCATTGTTAACGCAATTGAATGATGCGGCAATAGCCCATCCTCATATTAAACATTATTTATTGGATTGTTTAAATTATATCTCAGATAAAGAAACACTCAATTATTTGAATCACGTTAAGCAATTTGGAGACAGCGTTCAGCAATTAACACACCTGCTTGAATCAAACGATCCTGGTCAAGCCAAAAATAATATGCTTGTTATTTACTCGTTATTTGCACACTTTCATAAACAACCCAGTGAGCTAAGCCGATTGGTTACTCAGGTAAGTCATCTGCCCTTAAATCAGCAAGCATTCATGATGATGTTTGTGAGTCGATTGCTTGACAATAACCAGTCTATCGAACAGTTGGATGCATTGATTGATCTTGTTCATAGCGATGACAACAAATGGACCCTATTCTCTGGACGCTGTCTAAAGCCACCTTGTCCAAGTATTGAACAGATCTCTGAGTGGTTAACAAACAATACATTTGAAGAACAATATGAGGTATTTAGTCTTAAACCCTATGGTGAAAGACAATTAAACAATGTATTTAATCTTAAGCAATACGAACGGCAGCGGAGCTTGTTTGTTGGTGTGAAAGATATTTTCACGCCAGAGGTAGGACAAAGTATTTATATGCAGCTAGAGCGTAATAGAGTGCGCTCAATGCATGAATTAACGCAGTCTTTTAACGCGCTGCGTAAAAAAGGCGATCTTGATCATGCAATGAAGCTGGAGTTGGTTTGTTTATCTGTTGAAATAATGGCAAGAACGTCTTCTCAATGGAGTCAACAAGCTGATTCTAAACGAGTCAGCCAAGAATTAAATACCACTCAAGTGATGGCGCTTTATGCCAAAATGGTTAATCCTGGTCATCGATTGATTAGTCAAATTGATACGGGTGAAGGAAAATCACGTATTATGATGATTTTAGCCGCTTGTCAGGCCGCTCAAGGAAAAACAGTTGATTTTTTAACCAGTGATGCACAGTTAAAAGAACGTGATTACTTATCGTATAAACAATTTTTTACCGCTCTTGGTATACCAACCAGCCTTCTTGCCTTGGATACTCCATCCTATTTATACCAAAAAGGAGGGGTCAATTTTGCAGATAGACAATTGTTGTTATTACGTAATCGTGCTGATATTGAACGCCAACCTTTTGCTTATATGGATGAAGATGCAAAAAATCGATGTTTGTTAGTTGATGAGGTTGATCAGTTAATTCATGACAGCAGTGGTGATTCTCATAATTATGCAGCTCAAGCAAAACGATTGGCTGATTTTGTTTGGATTTATCCCAAGTTAATGGGATTTGTAAGTACGTTGTCGATTCAATCAGATATGGTTTTTGATGCGAAAGAATATGTTGATGCGTTCATGGACTATGTAGACTCTAATGAATTAAACGACACGTATAAAGCAAATTTAGCTCAATTATCTGATACCAATCCTGCTCAAATTATAACGTGGTTACAGTCAGCGGTTAAAGCACTGAATATGCGGCCAAATGAGCACTATATCATGAGTCAACCAGATAAGGATAAGTTGTTTCTTGTTAGAGATCACCTCGGTCATACTCGTTATTCACGTAAAATTTTTGTTTATGATAATGGTCGGCCTGATGTATCCAGCACGTATTCAAATGGTGTACATCAATGTATTTGTGCTAAAGAAAATATGGCGCTTCATCAAATCAATAATAATCAGCATGATGATTTTGTGATTCTGCCAGAAAATGAGACGCAACGAGCCTCCTTCCCTGTTACATTTATGTCTCGTTATGCACAAGGGTCTATTTATGGTGTGAGTGGAACAACAAGAAGTGCTGCACCACTAAGTGGCGATCCGGCTATTAATCATGAGGAATATGCTTATTTAACCATGCCACGTGAACATCCTCTCATTCGTGAAGATAAAAACGTTTGGTTAGCTTGTGATGAGGAACAACAAATTCAATTTATCAAGCGTAGTATTCTTAAAAAAATACGAGAAGGAGGGGCTGTTTTATTAGTGTGTAAAAATGATGAACAAAGTCGTCGATTGCATGATGCCTTAAATGCTGACTCTAACTTTAAACAGTCTATTAAAAATATACAGCATGTGCATGGTTTAACAGACAAGCAGCATGAAGAAAAAGCTATCCGCAACGCAGGTAGTCCAGGTGTTGTGACTATTTCTACAGCAGGTATGTTAGGACGTGGTGTGGATATTCATGACCAGTCGAACTATTTGGCGGTGTTGTCTGCTTATGTTCCTAGTGAAGATGAAGAAATACAAATCAAGGGTCGTACAGCCCGTCATGGTAAGCCTGGCGAATATCGCATGATTCCAAATATGTCTGATGCCGATAATTTATTAAATGGCGCAACGTATAATGTTCATAATGAGGTGATTAAATTACAACGTCAACGCCAACGTGAAAGTGGGTTTCAACGAGAAGTGAGTTCTCTTTATGCGTTTTTTATAGAAGATATCACGGAACAATTTTTAGCGGAATGGGATAATCTAACACAGGTTAATACTCCTGTAACAATGATTGCGCAACGTTTGGAAACATGGCAAATATTGTTAGGTAATATTCAAAAAGATTGGTTACATCATCGTGAAAAATTGCTAGTGGCTGTGAATGAGCAAAATGAAGTTGATTTTTCAGCAATATTTAATGCATTTACAAACAAATGGATTGAAGAAGCCAATGACGTTGCGTTATCCATGAAAATTAATTCGCAGAAACAAGCTTGCGATGTATCGAATGTCTATAAATCATTAATGGCACAACAGCGATTTTTTAATCCATCCAGACAGCCCATTCCGGTTCAACGCGATTATGATCCTTCTGACGATGGTCAGGCTCGGGTATATTCAACGCTTTTTCCAAAAACGTGGGCGACATTAACAGGGGAGCGACGTTTATTTGCAGATTTCCATGCTTGGCATGAAGGCCGGGGGGAATTGTTTCCCGATTTTATGGCGGTATTAAATGGCGAACGCGATCTTTTTGCTAATTTATATGCAACAATTTCCCGATGGATTACTGAAATCACTGCGTGGTTAAATACGACTGATATGTCTAGCGTAAAAGGGGTGTTTGGTGTTGATGAGGATGATTTGAATTTGTCAGCACGTATAGGAACATGATCATTTACTAAAATAAACTCGCAGGGCGTTGGCACAACCAACGCCCTGCAGATTAAGATAAATCGAAGACGCACATTTCAGTGATGATGTCCGTCTATCTGTTGTTATCACTGCTGATAAGCAGATATGTATATAAAATACTTGTCCGGACATGCCTGTTTTTTATATTGAAAATTTAATTGGAAAAATTGTGCGGTAAGGAGTCGAATGGTACCGGTATGACTGACTTATAATGGTTTTGGATTTGTTTTTCATGTTGAATTCGTTCTAAAAATACAGTCATAATTTTTTCATAAAGTGTATCTTTAAGCAGTATATCGTCAATACCATGGTTAACACTTGGATTATCATTGATCTCAATTATGTACGCTTTATTATCAATACATTTAATATCCACACCATAAAACCCATTGCCTATGAGCTGGGTTGCTTTAAGTGCTAACTCAAGAACGTCTTTTGGTACCTCGTCAAGAGGGACAGCATCATGAATTAAACGATCATCGTTGGCCCAATTAACAATTTGCCAATGATTTTTTGCCATGTAATAACGACAGGCATAGATGGGCTGATGATCAATCACGCCAATACGCCAATCAAATTCAGTAGGCATAAACGCTTGAATAATTACAATGTCAGATGTTTTAAAAAATTCATGAAGTGTTGTTTTTAATGAGTCTAAATCATTAATTTTAACAACGCCCAAAGAGCATGAACTATCTGGTTTTTTGACTACGCAAGGAAAATTAATTGGAGGTAACTGTGTGTCATATTTACTAACGAGTTGTGTTGGGGGTGTTAATAATTGATGTTTGGCAAACAGCTCGGCTAAGTAGACTTTATTAGTGCATCTGATAATGGATTGTGGGTCATCGATCACAACTAAATGATCCTGCAAAGCATTGCGGGCAATTTGGTAAGTATAATGGTTTACAGACGTGGTGGTACGAATAAATAATGCGTCATAATTTGCAATGGTATGGGCATCTTGTTTTGTTACGATATCAACGTTTAATCCCAGAGTTTGTCCTGCTGTTATAAAATGTTCGAGTGCTTTTGTATTTGAAGGTGCTGTTTCACCTTCCACTGGATCAACAAGTATGGCTACATTAAACCTGCCATTATTAAATGATTTTTTGATTGATGAGTTCAAATCCATTTGTGTAACAGCCGGATTCGTAAAATAATGAATCGCTGCATTTTGCATAAAGGTGATGTCATCTTTGGCAATGGTTTCAATGGTAAGAGGTATAAGCTTTTTGAGTACCCATGTATTTTTCTTTTCGAACTCAAAGCGTATTAAATGAAAAGGAAATAAGTGATGTAATTTTTCATTTAGGATAAAACTGTTTTTTTGAGGACTTTGACCAAAATAAAGATTAATTTCAGTGGTTTTTTGTGTGATGTTTTTAAACGCATCCTGTATGTCTTGATCTATTGCCTGTGAAAGATGTTTAAATATGGCTGTATTTGTATCTTGAATATGACGAATTGATGGAGAGACTTGATTAAGCCGTGCTTCAGCTACTAAAGACACATAATAACCAATCGATTGATATTGATATTGTTCACATAAATTAATAATTTGTACAGATTGATGTATTGGCAGGGGATTAAACAAGTAGTTCGATACATCCACGACGGATGTGACATGATTTAAAAAAGACCATACAGCGGTATTGTTAGTGACTAGAAGCGTTTGCATTGTTATCTCACTTTGGCTGAATAATTAAAAGGCTAGCGTCATAAGTCAGCACGCCTAACATAATGGCATTGATTAAACGATGGATATTGACTTGATAATAATTATTATGTGAAAGAGGGTTTTCTTCATGAGGATCAGCAACGACTACATGATGATGTGAATCATCATAACCACATAACAGCACGAAATGTCCACAGGGTGTACCTTCTAGATCGTCATGACGTGCCGTGCCATTGGTGTAAACAAAACGAGGACTTTGATAAAGGTAAGTGGCACTCAGGCCTGTAAGAATAGGAATAGACTGATTAAAATATTTTTTTAACAGTAAAGGATTGAGTAGTTCAAATTTAATTTCTCCACCATGAATTAAAAAATTAATATAGGCATTGCTTGCCTGTACATCGTCAATGTTTGTTTTAAATTGCAATTGAAGTTGTAATTTTTTAATTAATTCATCTGATGGGCATAGGCCTTGGTTAAACCAAGACGGGTCAAAAATGGCAACATTATTTACATACAACGTTGCATTAAAATGTCTGGTTAATGCATCTTTTCCAAGATATGCTGCTAATGAGCCACCAGAGCTCGTTCGCTCTACGGTTTTAATGACCTCATCCAAATCACAATTTAATCCATAATAGCGATAAACGGCATGCAATGATGTCGGTCCACATGTCTCATCATCTGGTTGATTTTGGATTGTTATCTCAATCATGTATGGCCTTGATTGTTATCGATGCATGAGTCTGTTATAAAAAAATTAGCATGCGATGAGGGGGCTGTCAAATAAGTAGTATTAAGAGAGGATGTTGTTTATCAAAGAGCGGAAAATGGGAAAAAGCCCTAAAAATATACTATTCTAAGAGAGTAGTATTGTTTAATGGGATGTTTTAATCAACGAAAATAAGGAGATTACCATGATTAAGTCAGTTGTTGTCGGTTCATTATTAGTATTGGCATTAGGCAGTCAAACGGCACTAGCTGGTGGTTTAAATCCAGGCACATTCAACCCTTTGGGCAATGCGACATTTGATGTAAAATCTGCTAAAGCAAGAACAGGAGTGACAGGCGATGCTACCATAGTGAGAGATGTTAAAGATAAAAATAACAACTGATGTAGTGGTGCGCCCGGAAGGAATTGAACCTCCGACCCTCTGGTTCGTAGCCAGATACTCTATCCAGCTGAGCTACGGGCGCAATTTTTTGGCGGAGAAAGAGGGATTCGAACCCTCGATGGGATTTCTCCCATACTCCCTTAGCAGGGGAGCG
>CAZNVR010000069.1:0-9567 GCA_964576655.1 uncultured Legionella sp.
AGCAATGTTTGTATTAAACACAATAAATATATTTATTAATTTTTATTTACATTTAAACTCCATTGTAGCGTTCGTTGAATACTCTCGTTGAGATTCACCCATTGTTTTAATTTCAATTCGTTTTGCGCTCGTTGTGTTTTTGGTACATAACGCATTGGTAATGTATTCAACTCTGGTTTTTTAGCCACAATAACAGGCAATTCAATTAAGGATGATTGTGCGACCACTTTGGCCAAATCGACAAGATTAATAGATTCTTCAGAACCAACATTAAACGCTCTACCCGATTCGCCTTGGCACAAAATAGTCCATAACCAAATAACAAGATCAGCTGCATACAAATAAGAACGAAAAGACGTGCCATCGCTCAAAATATGAATAGGCTCTTTTTGACGAACATTATGAATGAAATTACCGATTGCAAAATGCGATGTTAAGGGTAAATAAGGGCCAACAAAAGCAAAGCAACGAGCGATTTTAACGGCCATATTGCCTTGCTTAGAATATAGTATACATAAATGTTCTGCTACCCGCTTTCCCAAACCATAGGCAGACTTTATGTCCAAGGGATCATGAGCGCCTTCGTATGTTTCATCAAGATGCGATATATTCGAAGGCTGGATGCCATAAACAGCACCAGAGCTAGTCAATAGAAATTTTTGCACCAGGGCTTGTTTAGCAAAATTTAAAGTATGCCGCGTACCTTCAATAATCGTATCCAGCATGACAAGGGGTTGCTCTTCAAGAAGTTGTACACTCGCTTCTGTAGCCGCATGAATCACATGAGTAAATTCACCAGGAGGATAAGCAAAATTAGTAACGTCCCCTGGCCAAAGGTGCAATCCTGGCATTTGAGCCAAATGAGGCATTTTTTTTATAAATGCGTCAGGATTTCTAGTTAAAACCACAATTTCAGTTCGAAAACCTAAATGTATTTTTGCATAACGTAAACTTTCTAATAACCAACAACCAAAAAAACCAGTGCCTCCGGTAATAAACAAACGAGCGGTATCGAGTTCGGAGATACAAATGGATGCTTTTTGCCAGATATGTGCTAGGTCAGTATCTTCTATAAGAGAGTTCCTGGTCATCTAATGCCTTTTCCATTTAGCGTTGTAGGGAGGTGGGCCAATACATGAAAAACGCAGATATCACATATAGTTTTAGGCCATCTACACAATCAATAACGCCGATAGTATAACAGAGCGGAATAAAGTCAGATATAATCTCACCGTCAATCAACTAATATGAACCGATCTTTGATACATTCAGAGTAGTTAGAAAGGGATATATGAAAATAGATTCAACGCTTGTTCGTTATGTTTTGGTAGGAATGGTAAATACCCTATTTGGCTATTCGATATTCGCTTTACTCTCCTATTTGGGGTTACATTATGCGGTAGCATTATTTATCGTCACTATTGCCGGAATTTTATTTAACTTCCAAACATTAGGCAGATTGGTATTCAAGAAATCCGACTGGCGTTTACTATGGCGATTTTTAGCTGTATATGGCTTATTATATATCATAAATGTCAGTAGTATTTTTGTTTTAATGAAATATATCAATAATGTTTATCTGGCAAATGCCATCACACTTATGTTCATCGTCAGCTTAGGATTTTTGTTAAATAGGAGATTTGTTTATGCGAACAATTAGTATTGTTACCCCTTGTTACAACGAAGCAAGTAATGTTGTTCATTTATATGAACGAATCACAAATGCAGTAAAAGCATGCCCACACATTAACTACGAACTCATCTTCATTGACAACGCATCCACTGACAACACGGTTGAGCTCATTAAATCATTAGCAGTAAACGATCAGCACGTGCGTTTAATTGTGAATGCTCGTAATTTTGGCCATATTCGCTCACCTTATTATGGATTATTGCAAGCCACGGGCGATGCGGTGATTTTAATGGCATCTGATCTCCAAGATCCTCCTGAATTAATCCCTGAATTTATCAAACAATGGGAAGCAGGATTTAAAATTGTTGCCGGTGTTAAAACCACTAGTGAGGAATCCAAATTGTTTTTTTGGATTAGAAAAATGTATTACAACATGGTCAATCGAATTGCCAATATTGAATTAATTAATAATTTTACAGGGTTTGGATTGTATGACCAAGACGTCATTAACTTGATGAGAGGTTTAAATGATTCTTACCCTTATTTAAGAGGGCTTGTCTCTGAATTAGGGTTTGATGTTGCTCGTGTTGAATTTAATCAACCACAACGAAAACGTGGCATTACTAAAAATAATTTTTATACATTATACGATATCGCCATGCTGGGTATTACAAGTCATTCGAAAGTACCCTTGCGCTTAGCGGTGTTTGCAGGCTTTTTCTTATCCGCTGCGAGCTTGATGATGGCTCTACTGTATTTAATATTAAAACTATTGTTTTGGAATAGTTTTGCATTTGGAACCGCGCCTTTGTTGATGGGGTTATTCTTCTTTGCATCAGTACAATTGTTTTTTTTAGGTTTAATCGGTGAATATGTTGGGAACTTACAAACGCAAATTTTAAATCGGCCATTGGTGGTGGAAAAAGAACGCGTTAATTTTTAAGCGTTACATCATGTGCTCCTAACGAACTTCAAGCCCAACTTCTTTTTACATTATGATCACAAAAAAGATCAAATAAGGCGTTGGAATTATCTTGAACTATTCGTCTTTGTGAGCCAAAGGGGACGCAATTGTGGTTCAGCGCACGGAACCATAGACTTCCCCTTTGACTCGCAGAGACGCAAGTTAGTTCGGAACGGTTATCAATTTGGGGCGCATTGAGAATGCTCTACTGTGTCATCTTGATTCGTTCTAGCCTTTTTACTTTTATGCTCGTCAGTATCGTTGAATACCGAACATGCTGCTACGCTAGCGTGATGAGTCTCTTGAAAAAAAGTCGGTCTATCTCTTTTCTTTTGAGAAAAAAGATACTCTCGATATGAGCATAAACGAGGATCACGCTCCAAATCCAATACACTAGATTGTTGTTCAATGACTGCCTTTTGTACTGATGGAGGCAATGATTTTAATAAATTTATAAATAAATTTATCGCCATTGGAGATCGATTAAGTGCAATATCAAAGGCTGTTTGTCCATTTTTTGTTTGATAAGTAAGTAGCTCTTGTTGTTGTTTAACAGACAACGTTAAAATCATTTTCTTTAGATGAGGGATACTTAAAGGCGAGCAATCTACGCTTATCATTAAAGCATTAAAACCATCGCCTCTGGTCTGAGATAATAAGATAAACGTTTGATCGAGTAAAAAATACTTATCAAAATACTCCCGAAAGGCCTTTGTTAATTCAGGTGAAAACTCCACAGCCTGCATGAATATATTATTTTTTTCATGATCTGATCCAGAAAAAAACTGAAATAATTCATCGACCTCATCTAAATTTAACTGATTGAACAGGGTTAAAAATTCGTCAGGATACGTCCGAATAAGCAATAAAGATAAATGATAATAATCAAGAATAGATAAATTTATGGCTGACTTCTGTAAAACGTAGAAAAAATATTTTAATGCCTCTGAATCATCCACCCAAGGGTAATTCTTTTGCAATAAATCTGTTATAACATAAACGTGTGTGTCTATATTCAGCATTTTAACGTAGTGTAAAAACAAGCTTGCGTGTTGAGGCGCAAATTTTTTCAGCGATAAGAAGATGCGATGTGGTGAGTAAAGGCGGTATTTAATCAACTGAAGTAAAAAATCCACTTGTTTTTCAGGTTGCTCGCTTTCTCTAACATTTAACGCATTTAATGCATTTTGATCTTGATTAACCAAGAAATCCAAGCATAACGATACCGTTTTTCGCTTACATCGGCTAAAAATTGGAATCGTTTGATTAGGTGCATACTGCCTCATAAAGGCTAAAATATCTATATTAGACAATAAAGTATATCGAATGATTTTATCAACTAACTCATCATCCAATTGCTTAAGTATGTTATCCAATGCAAAAGGTAAACATTGTGGATGATATAATGTAATGATTGATAACGCATTGAATCCTTTTTTATTTTGATGTCTCCAATTTTGGGCTATGACCTTTTTGTCGTATCTATTTATTACGTTAAGCACAATTGAAGCCCTGTCTGGCAGATATAAAAATAGTTCCGATAGGTGTGAATTTCCGGTTTCTAAATTGCATAAACACAAAATATCCGCTTGTTGTCTGCTAGACAATAATTGGAGTTTCTCGAATAAAAAGATGAGTTTTGTAAAATGCTTGCTGTTGAATCGCTATTGATATAGGCCTGAATTTTTTAAAAAATGCTTCATTATATACAATTGGGAGCAAATCAACGTGCTCATTTTTAAGTTGGTTCAATACAGTGGCGTATAATGTTTGTTTCTCTATGTCAATCTCTGTGGTGTTTAAGCTCTGTTGGCTGGATTCAAAACGATCTAGACCAAAACCATCGTTTGTTGCTTTGTTCAACAGCTGTGGCTCCCGCGGACAAGCCGCGGGACGTAGGGGGGCTGCTAGATGCAGGGGTTCTGCTAGATGCGTAGGGTCGGTGAGACTTAAGGGTTCATCAGATGAATGAGCAACAGCGCCTAATCGTTTAACACGAGTGTAAACATCGACCAATTGTTGTTTTTTGTCGTTTGTCCAATAAAAAAATAAATCTAAACAATGAATTAAGTCATTTGAATTAAAATGAGTATGGCAAGCAAATAATTGATGTTCGAGTGCGTCTAAAGACTTATCTAGCGCTGATGTAGAATAGTCTTTGAGCATGTATTGAATAAACGATAACTCGCATGCACTGACATCAATATAGCCATTTAGGCATAAATGGTTAAACATTTCTTGGTGGATGGTATTCCAGTTAATATCAAGAATATCTGCTGTTTCTGGATGCAACTCACAAAAATTATCCATAGAGACGTTAGCAACCGAATGAATGATTTGAGATATCCATTCTTTAAATCGCTCCATTTCTGAAATAGTATAAAGAGCACTACCTGGACGCTGTCTGCCTCTGTATTGGAATGTGTTGAGGACTGCTTTCATTTCTTCGATAAGTAATTTAATCCCACCCCAAAAACTATATTCTTGATTAAAGGTCTGCTCTAACGTTTCATAAACGCTTTCATCAGAAAAACCACTGCTATAACTATCTGCTTGAATCAACACCATTACTCCAAAATGCTTTGATGCAATTTCAAAAAAATGATTTTCAATATGAACATGTAATCCTAGCTGAACACCATAATGCTGTCGTGCTGTTTGATTCACAAGCGCATTACGTATACGAAAAAGCAAGTCATCTAGATTTTGTGGTGAAAAATGCATATTGCAAATTTGATTCAAGCGAATTTGGAATCCTTCAATACATCCAGACAAATCTTCATTGATTTTTACAGCAATCATCAATTTATAATTAAAGTCGAGAGACGGGTCGCTTAAAATAGTATAAACGTTATGAACCAATTGTCTTAACGTAGCAATATCAGGATAATCGAGATCTAAATGTTGATGACAATGTTTAGCAATGTGCTCATACTCTGGATGATCAAAATCCACCGTTTTGTCGGTGCATTGAAGCGAATAAATGATTTTTGAAAAGTCTACAGTTAATAACGATGGATCAATTGTCGCTGCGATATTGGTATCTTTTTTTACGGAAGGTACAACATAAGCTTTTTTTGTAAAAATAGTTTGCATTCAATATCTCTCATTCTATCGTTTATGCCGCATTATAAATGAATAAATATAGAACATAAAGGAAAATATAATGACATGCAAGTCTTGCCTATTATTATTGCTCTTAACCTAATCGTTGTTTTTGTGAAGCGTGTAGCGACTGCGCAATCTAATGGTACGTGATTAAGCACCACTAGATTGCACAGCTTTGCTCGCGTTATAAGGAGTGTACAAGAGAAAAATGTTAGATATTGCCGTCTACAAATGCACTTAATTCAGATTTAGTCATTAAACCCATTTTAGTGGCTTCAACCAAACCGTTTTTAAATAAAATTAAAGTAGGAATACTCATCACACCGTATTTTGATGGTGTATTTGGGTTTTCATCGATGTTGATTTTAACAAAAGATACTTTTTCATGATGACTTTCAGCAACTTCGTTAAATACAGGTGTTAATGCACGGCAAGGACCACACCATTCAGCCCAGAAATCAACCAAAACAGGCTTGGTAGAATTTAAAACATCTTGTTCGAAACTAGCGTCAGTTACCGCTTTAGTATGAATACTCATGGAAAATCCTCTGTTAATAGAAAACCTAAATAGTGATTATAGATCACCTGCCGTGGCTTGCAAGACACTTAATGCTGTAATTGCCGCAGTTTCCGTGCGTAGCACTCTTGGGCCAAGACTTAACGATTGAAAGTCATGGCGATGTGCACAACGCACCTCGTCCTCACTTAAGCCACCCTCAGGCCCTATTAATAGGGCAATATCTGCTTGTGCAAAAGAATAATTGCGCCATGTTTTAGTTGCATCAGGATACAATACTAATTTAATCGCGGCTGAACAGGTAACAAGGTAATCCTCTAGAGAGCACGCTTTATTGATGCTAGGTAATTGATTACGACCAGACTGTTCACACGCTGCAATTGCAATGGCACTCCATTGTTGTTGTTTTTTCAAAAGCCTGTGTTCATCAAGGCGCACAACACAACGCTCTGTTAACAGCGGTGTAATACTACTCACACCCAATTCTACTGCTTTTTGAATCACCCATTCCATGCGATCCCCTTTAGAGATCGCTTGTGCTAAATGAATCGTACAGGGAGATTCCTTGTTGATGTCATGAACCGCGGTAATCATCACCACAACTTTTTTTTTCTGCACATGGGTAATGTGCGCTGAAAATTCACGGTTATCTCCACAAAATAAAACCAGCGCATCATGTGGCTGCATACGTAAAACCACACCAACATGTAAACTTTGTGCATCCGATAATTCCAGTGACTCACCGACAGCATATTGCCCTGGTTGGTAAATTCTAATTGTGCGCACGACGGCTCTCAGTAAATATTATGACGTTTAGTATACCAATATTATGAATACTCTGTGATAAAATACCTCTTTTTTCAACGAGTGATTACATAATGACAACAACACGCATTGAAACAGATAGCATGGGTGAAATTGCGGTTCCTGCTGATAAATACTGGGGAGCACAAACTGAGCGCTCATTGCATCATTTTAATATTGGTCCTGATATTATGCCGCGCGAAGTAACGCATGCTTTTGGTATTTTAAAAAAAGCCGCCGCACTAACCAATCTTGAACTAGGCAAACTATCTCAAGCAAAAGCAGATTTAATTGTCCAAGCGGCCACTGAGGTCAGTGAAGGGGTATTGGATGCGCATTTTCCATTGCATGTTTGGCAAACAGGCAGTGGCACACAATCCAACATGAATGCCAACGAAGTCATTTCAAATCGCGCTATTCATCTTGCACAAGGTGTTATGGGGAGTAAAACGCCTATTCATCCCAATGATGATGTCAACATGTCGCAGTCATCAAATGATACCTTTCCAACAGCCATGCATATTGCAGCAGCATTAGCGTTTCAAAAAAAATTAATTCCCGCCGTACGCACATTACGTGATGGGTTAGCTGAAAAAATGCATGCCTTTCAAGACATTGTAAAAATAGGCCGTACGCATTTACAAGATGCTGTGCCTTTAACATTAGGACAAGAATTTTCAGGCTATGTTGCGCAGCTTGATGCCTGCCTAATGCGATGTGAACACGTATTACCTGAATTATATGAACTGGCATTGGGCGGAACCGCCGTGGGTACCGGTTTAAATACCCATCCTCAATTTGCAGTGAAATCAGCAGCCCATATTGCTGAGATTACAGGCCTACCCTTCGTCACAGCACCCAATAAATTTACAGCCCTTGCATCGCATGAGCCGTTGGTGATGGCGCACAGTGTATTAAAAACACTGGCGTGTGCTTTAATGAAAATTGCCAATGACCTACGTTGGTTAGGCTCAGGCCCTCGTTGTGGTATTGGTGAACTTATTTTACCTGAGAATGAACCCGGTTCATCGATTATGCCAGGCAAAGTAAACCCTACTCAGGCAGAAGCCATGACCATGGTATGCACACAAGTCATGGGCAATGATGCAGCAGTGAGTATTGCAGATAGCCAAGGAAATTTTGAGCTCAATGTATTTAAACCGGTAATTATTTTTAATGTCTTACATTCTCTTAATCTCTTAGCAGACACCTGTGTGTCGTTTCAAGCGTTTTGCGTTGAGGGATTGGCTGTTAATCGTCCAATGGTTGATTACTATGTGCAAAATTCACTGATGCTAGTTACGGCTCTGAATCAACATATTGGTTATGATAAAGCCGCTAAAATTGCTAAAACAGCACATCAAGAGAATTTATCATTGCAAGAGGCTGCTGTTAAATTGGGCTTTTTAACCGCGGAACAATTTGCAGACTATGTGCGTCCTGAAGAAATGATTGCACCATCTTGATGCATTAGCGCCCATTAATGATTAATGGGCGCTACATTTTAAAGTGAAAAAACTTTATTAATAGTAAGCGCTAATGATTGCGAAATGAAGTTTTGAGATGTATTCACATATCCTGTGCCAGCAATCGTTAAGTTATCTTTTGAAATAAAGTTAGAAAAAGTTGCCGAATTATTTAGATCATACTGTTGCGAGAAGGCATACGTATAACTAAAATCCAAACGCCAATCAGGGGATGGATGATAAGCCCAGCCTATTTGAGCAGCCCCACCCCACACCCAAGCCGGATTATAAAAATTAGCAGGTAAGCCTGTAACATCTGTTGGCGAATTAAATAAATTTGCAAAACCGATAACGCCATTCGTATTAGAATGTACACCAAATAATGCAGGACCAGCACCAAGATAAAATTGATTTTGAGAAAAGGTATGACCAATGAAGGGAAGTAAAAGTAATTCGTGATTAATTTGCGTTTGAGCCGATTGTATCAATAAGTTACCTACCAATACTTGCCCATTAACGACTCCTGTTTGCAACGCGGTAAAATCTTTATGGGTCGTGGTATTTCCTAAATATTGATAAGACAATTTTATGCCATATAAATTATCGTCTAAAAAATGCTTATACACACCGGCTTGTACTTGTGGAGCAAGCCCGCTTTCATTGCCGTTAAATACTCCAGCTGGCCCTTGAGCAACGCCCGACCCTTCAAAAGAGCCCGTATAATTAGCAACACCAATAGCATATAAATTTTGTTTTACTTGTAATGCATTATAACTTCCACCCAAACCTAAAAAAAATTTTGCCCGCGTATTATCAGTTAGAGGGCCCATGCTTCCAGCTGAAAGAACAAAAGACATCGATAATAGAAAATAAAAAATAAAAAAACGTAAGATCATCATTAAACATCCTGTAACCGATTGAAAACACTTATATTAACAAGATCTAACATGACTTAACAATATTTTTTGTAATAAGACAACAACAGAAAAATTGACAGATCATCAAAACTTAAGTACTTTAGCTGCAATTGCCGAGGTGGTGGAATTGGTAGACACGCTAGCTTCAGGTGCTAGTG
>CAZNVR010000070.1:0-9372 GCA_964576655.1 uncultured Legionella sp.
ACCATGAATGCGTATAAGTCTGAAGGCAATCCTCATTTAATTAAAGCGATAGATGTTTTAACAGACTGTAAGAAGAATCTTCATCAAGTGATTTTGCCATATACTGCTCAAGCTGAAACTGAAACAGACGGTCTTGAACATCAATCTGCTCCTTATCAATCGTTATGAAAAAACAGGACTTAACAACAGAGCAAGTCAATGCAGTATTGCAAGCATTAAATACTGC
Source organism: uncultured Legionella sp. (assembly GCA_964576655.1). GTDB lineage: Bacteria > Pseudomonadota > Gammaproteobacteria > Legionellales > Legionellaceae > DDPF01. The sequence continues at coordinate 227 of CAZNVR010000070.1, forward strand.
TATTGCTCAAGGTCCTTGGAGTGAATCGAATTTCCTGAAAGTTATTGGCAAACATTTAACCGATCTGCGTAATGATTTTATGACACAAGTAAAATCGTTAGAGAATATGAGTCCTGAGGTTGCATCGCATCTTGCTAATCAACGAGAACAACGCAATAGTCAAAAAAAAGTATATGTTGCGTTGTACTCCTCAAACGGTAAAAACATTCAGTCCTGGGAGTGGATTGTTACCAATTTACCTCGACAAATGGTTTCACGTCCGGTGTATCTTGAAGAAGACGATATTCAATCCATTATTAAAACAAAAGAAAATAAAGCCAATGAGGCGTATGTACGCATTTATATTGATGAAACAGACATTCTTCAAGTTGACCCAGATAAAGTGCCTATCGATAAATTAGGAAAACCTCGATTGTTATTAAAAGATGGGGCATTTAAATTAAATAATCTAGAATCTTTTGTGCATGAGTCAGGTGTCTATCATTACTCACAGGGTAAATTAGTAAAAGAATAGTTCATCTAAGGCAAACACGTTCTGTTTAGTTCAAACGTTATATACATGGGTTTACCTTGTGCAGAGCATTGAGATGATTGCGCAATGCATTATGTTTGTGGTAGGTATATACTATATTAAACCCTATAAAATAAAGTAATCGAATGGCTCAATCTCAGGGACAAGGTGGTGGCGATAATTCAATGGGGCCAATTTGGACTGCCGTAGGCATCTTTATGATCCTGGCACTCATATGGTTTATTGGCCATAAACAAATTGTGGCTTTCTTATTTTTTTTGACCACGTTGCAAGCTAAATTAATGTATTTTTTTACGCGAAGTACTCAGCTTGCAAATGATATTTTCATGATGGAAACACTTGACCCTGCAAGCATCAGCTTAGCTCAACTTGATGTGCTTATGACGGATGTTGGTAACTACATACGTTACCCAATCATTTTTATTCTTGTTGCATTAGGTATTTATCTTTATCAATCAGATATTACACTTAAATTTCGTCGTTCTCACAGTATGAAAACGCTTCGCGCTCAAGAGCAATCAAACTGGCCTGCTATTATGCCAGTCGTTAAGCAAGATCTCGTTGCTACGGATATTAATACAGGACCATGGGCCATGGCTTTAACGCCAATGGAGTTTGCGCGCAAACATAAGCTGTTAAAAAAAAATGACATCTTGATGGATGCGGTCACTATTCCTGGAGAAGAATTTACAGCGAGCATACATCGTGGAGATGCTAAGCGAGTTTTTACACTGCAATTAGGTCCTGTTTGGACGGGTTTTGAACATTGCCCTCCTCATGCAAGAGCACTTGCTGCAGTATTTATGGCTCGAATGAACCGTGATAAACCTGCCGCGTTTAAAATTCTTGCGGCATTAGATAAAAGCACTTCTGAAGGCAAGCCTGATTATAGTGTTGCAACAGAAACATTAAAAAAATATCAGCAGGCTGAAAACGTTAGGATTATTCTTAGTAAGCACGCTTATCTTCTGACCGTTATGGCCTCTTTGTTGTTGGGGTCACGAGATGATGGTGTGATGCCTAGCTCAGATTTTTTATGGTTAAAAGTAGTGGATCGTCGTCTATGGTATATGCTCAATTGTGTCGGTCGACAAACACCTTTTGTTGAAGTGGGTGGGCCTTTTGCTCACTGGGTTGCTGAAAATGTTATCGGACGTAGTTCATTAACACCAATGATTGATGAAGCCATTCGTGCTTTAGAAATTGCCATTAAAGAGATTAAATTATCTCCACAAGAGTTACAGGGACTGCAACCATGATCAGAGGCGTTGATTCACATAACGAGCTAGACCCCACCAAACTATTACGTGACACCCGCACGCTGGGTCAACGGGTTGCGGATTTTTGTGGAAAGCCCACCAATGTTGCCATTTTTTTAACAGTCATTTCTGGTACCGCTTATTTTGTGTCGGAAGCCGCATCCCTTTTGTTTTTAATCGGTCTGGGATTGTTTGCGTATGGGTTTACCCGCAAAAAAATGCTGCCATTTCGTTTGCCCCAGGTCGCAAAAATTCGTGACTATAATGATTTAAAACCCGGTATTAAAACACCAAATATGGCGCGTGGTATCGCTTTTTTTGGTAATGATATTAAAACCAACGAAGAATTATGGTTTGCAAATGAAGACATGAGAACGCATGCATTGGTGTTTGGTTCAACCGGTAGTGGTAAAACCGTTGCCTTAACCTCTATTGCATTTAATGCCTTAACGCAAGGCAGTGGATTTATTTATGTTGACGGAAAAGGTGATAACTCCTTATATGCGACTGTTTTTTCTATGGTTCGGAGTATGGGACGTGAAGATGATTTATTGTTAATTAATTTCATGACAGGCGCACGTGATATTGTGGGTCCTCAGGAGCGCCGTTTATCCAATACCATGAATCCTTTTTGCCAAGGATCCTCAAGCATGTTAACCAACCTTGTGGTTAGTTTAATGGGCGGGTCCAGCCAATCATCAGACGGTGATATGTGGAAAGGTCGTGCAATTGCGTTTGTTGAAGCGTTGATGCGTGTTTTAGTCTATATGCGAGATCAAGGCTCGATTCTGCTTGATGCGAATACCATTCGAAATTATTTTGCTCTAGAACGTCTTGAATCGATCGTGATTGATAAAATTTTTCCTCGGGATGATATGGAGGGAATCAATATTGAAATGGTACCTAAAGTGGTTACAGACCCACTCCGTAATTATTTAGGCACCTTGCCTGGTTATAATAAAGAAAAGAAAGGAAAGCAGGTCTCTCAAGTTTTAGAGCAACATGGTTTTATTACCATGCAGTTGGTGCGAAGCTTTTCATCTCTTGCTGATACGTATGGACATATTTTACGTACTAACTTGGCAGAAGTGGATTTCAAGGACGTTGTATTAAACCGACGTATTTTAGTTGTGTTATTACCCGCTTTAGAAAAATCACCCGATGAATTATCCAATCTGGGTAAAATTATTGTAGCTTCGTTGAAGGCTATGATGGCAGCAGGTCTAGGTACAGAAGTTGAAGGTGATTATCGAGATGTGATCGAGAGAAAACCTACCAACGCGCCAACTCCTTTTTTATGTATTCTTGATGAGTATGGTTATTATGCTGTACAAGGATTTGCGGTTGTACCAGCGCAAGCGCGATCTCTTGGGTTCTCGGTTATTTTCGCCGGACAAGATTTACCCGCATTTCAAAAAGCATCTAAAGAAGAAGCGGCATCGATTGGTGCGAATACAAACATTAAAATTTGTATGAAATTGGAAGATCCTCATGAAACCTGGGATTTTTTCACAAAAACAGCTGGTGAAGCTTATGTGACAAAAGTTGATTCGTTTCAAACAAAAGAAGGCAGTATGTCAAATATGTATATGGACACTAAAAGTTCATCGTCGGAACGACGCGCTCGAATTGACTTACTTGACTTGAAAGAACAAACAGAAGGTGAGGCGCATATTTTCTTTAAATCAAAAATTGTGCGCTCTAAAATGTTTTATGCAAATCCTACGCCAGTGAAAAAACTGAAGCTCAATCAATTTTTAAAAGTTGAGCCGCCACCAGATGAGTATTTGGTTAAACTACAAAAGCAGCTTTCAGCATTTCAAAAAATATTAGATAGTGATGATTTTACTATTCACAATAAAACACCGAGTGAAGAAGTTGCCTTGATCACTCAAGTGTTACACGACTCGACGCTATCTGAGCCAATAGAGCGCGGTGTTGCAGCTCTACTTGCGTTTCATAAGCACAATGAACCTGAAAGTGTTGAGGAGCTCATTGAAGAGGTTCAACGAGGCATGCTAACTATTTTTACGCCTTTACAATACCCGTCAACAGCACCTCAATTACGAGTAAGAAATATTGAGCAATTCTCCGAGTCGTTATTGCCTATTAATGAGACTCGAAACGCGATGATGAGCATTGAGCGTTTAATGGGAGAAAAAGACAGTCTTGCCGGGAATATAGCGAATGAACTAATCAAAGATTTTCAGTTAGCCACTCATTATCCACCTGAAGAACGAGATCATATTGATGCCGATGAATTAACAGGGCTTGTGCAAGTCATCAATGAGAAAATTAAACGAGAACGTGAAATAGCAAAAAATAAAGCCAGAGAAGAGGTTTAATAGCGTGTCGTGTAGATGATTTTTTAACAACTGCTTGTAACTCATTGCATTGTATGGTTTTATTTGTATATGTACTTATTTTATTTTTATAAAGGGATTTAGCTTGATACGAATGCATGATTACAACCGTAACTCAGCAAAGCTAATTGCCTTGCTGCTTGCTTCTTTTTTGGTCGCTTGTCAGCCTAGAGTAATGAATCCAGATGAAAAACCAACATTACCTACACATGTTGCAGGCAGTTCTGATCGCGAAACGATTGCCTTATTAAAACGCTTAAACAGTGGTGGTGCCCAGGTTATAACCGTAGGTCAGGACTATTTAATCAGTATTCCATCGACCTATTTATTTGCAAATCAATCCCCTCGTCTTACTTGGGAATCTTATAATTTGTTGAATGATGTGGTTTGTTATTTACGTCAGTTTCGTAAAATTAATGTCAATGTGACGGCATTTACTACTAAGTACGTATCGGTACAAAGAGAACAGGCATTAACACGAGCAAGAGCTACAGCCGTAGCAGATTATTTATGGTCTCAAGACATAGATACACGTTTTATCTTTACACAAGGCATGGGGCGCGATAAACCCTTGGGTGCATTTAAACAATTTGGCGATGGTTCTCCTGTGTCAAGAGTTGAAATAACATTTAGAAACGTTATATCGTAAATGTGGAGATAAAAATTGAGCCGTGGAAATTGGACTAACATCAGGCAGTCAAACCGCTTTTATCAGGATAGTTATAGACGTGGTGTCACTGCCTTGCTTGTATCTATTCTTCTGAACGTGTGTTTGGCTGTGGGCCTTTATTATGCTTATTTTTCACTGCCAGAACGAGATTTTTATGCAACAGATGGAATAACGCCGCCTTTATTACTAAAAGCGTTGAATGAGCCAAATAACTCTTCAAAAGCATTGCTTCCTAACGATCAGAACGATTATGATAACATTAATACCGCACCGCAATGAGAGGATGATATGTCAGAAGATGCTTTAATAGCCGTTGCCATGCGAAATAATTTTTACCGTGATGGGCAAAGAAAAGTCATGGTTATTTTATTGCTTTCATTGCTTTGTAATTTTGTTCTGGCTGCCATTTTAAGTTATATTTTAACGCATCCGCCAGCACCAAAGTACTTTGCCACAAGCATTAACGGTCGTATTACCCCATTATTTGCCTTAAATGAACCCAATCAATCTGACTCTGCGGTATTGCAGTGGGCTAATCAGGCCGCCATTGCCGCATTTTCTTATAACTTTGTGAATTACAGAACAGAATTACAAGCCTCTTCAGGTTTTTTTACCTCAGAAGGTTGGGATCAATTTTTGAAGGCATTGGAAGATTCAAATAACTTGGTTGCTGTTAAAGCGAAAAAGCTTATTGTTTCTGCAGTTGCAACTAGAGCGCCAGTCATTCTACAAAAAGGTGTGTTAAATGGGAGATATGCATGGCGAGTACAAATGCCATTACTCGTTACCTACCAAAGTGCTAGTGAATTTTCACAACAAAACAATGTTGTTACTATTTTAATTTCTCGTGTATCCACGTTGAATTCACCGCGTGGTATTGGGATTTCACAATTTGTAGTTGGACCTGCTGGTGGGGGCGACTGATGAAACGACGTGTTCTATCACAACAGCTATCAACCCTGATGTTCGTATGCATCAGTATCATCTATAGCACAAATGCATTTTGTGACGATCGAGCTAATTCAACGCAGCAGGCCTTGGAGCAGTTACGTATGCTCCAAAAACGGATGTCGCCAGGTGCGGATGTTAATGCTGAACGTAAAGTTGAAGCCAAAAAAGAAGTTCCATCACAGCAGGCGAATAGCACGCCTGTTGTGATGAACCCTGTGGATAGCAATGTTCCAACAACATCTGAAAAAGATACCATTGAATCGTTAGCCTTTGATGAGGTTAAAGAGCAATTGTTTCCTTTAACACCAGAGCAACTAATTCAAGTTAAACAAGCCTATCAAAATCAAGAGTACGCAAAAACTTCAACGCCTGGTACACCACCTAAGCCTACGGCAACCTCACAATTTGTGAACTTATCTCCAGGCTCTACTCCACCTGTGATTCGATTATCGCAAGGGTTTGTTTCATCATTGGTTTTTTTAGATTCAACAGGAGCGCCATGGCCAATTAGTGCCTATGATTTAGGTGATCCTAGTGCGTTTAATATTCAATGGGATAAAACCAGTAATACTCTGATTATCCAAGCCAATAATTTATATACCTATGGTAATCTCGCCGTACGATTACGCGGATTAAATACTCCTGTTATGTTGACGCTAATCCCAGGACAAAAAGCTGTTGATTATCGTGTTGATTTACGTGTTCAAGGCTACGGCCCTAATGCAAAAAGTATGCCTATGGACAATGGTTTACCGCCTTCTGCTAGTGATGTGTTATTGCATGTATTAGACGGTGTACCACCAGCAGGAAGTTCAAGACTAACTGTTTCAGGTGGGGACGCACGTATTTGGATGTTGAATAACAAAATGTTTGTACGAACAAATCTTACAATATTATCGCCTGGCTGGATTGGAAGTATGACAAGTGCGGATGGTATGCATGCTTATGAAATGCAAAAGTCGCCTGTTCTATTGGTTTCCTGGCACGGTAAAGTTATGCAACTCAAGGTGGAAGGGTTATAACAAATGGCTGGAAAAAAAGAAAATATCAAAGCATTGTTTTCAAACTCCCGCTCAAGGGTCATCATCCTCTTTACGATTTTGCTATTAATCGTGACCGTGGTTATTGGTGTGATGAAATTTAGTGCATCATCCAGTGATCATGAAGCAGCTGTTAGTTTAGCCGGTGGCACGGGAGGTATTCAGTCTACTCCGGGTGCCTTAAATCAAACAGCGCAATATGCCGCGTTGCAAGCAACGCAAAATATTGAACAGGCGAAAAAAGCACGTCAAACCGGTGGTAGCGCGATTCCTACGATTATTCGTACACACGCCTTTGGTGAAGGTGTTGAAATCATTGGGCAAAAAGAAGGTGAAGCGGGCGTTGATTTTTCTGCGTTAGCGCTTGATAACATGGGTGAGACTCAAAAATTTGAGTGGAAAAATAATTTAAATAAAAACAGTTGTAATAAAAACAGTATAGACGCTGTAATGACTCAAGGGGCAACCATTAATGATTTGAGAGCCAGTTGTAGTTGTGGTCAATTAAAATTAGCTGGATATAAAGTCAAAGAATTAGAATCTGTGTGTACGTGCCCTGAATTAAAAACAGCAGGATTTGATCTGGTTCAATTAAAAGAAGGTGGCTTGTCTGCTGAGCGTTTAAGATTATGTGGTTATGTTGCATGTGATCAGAAAGGGGTGGGGTTTACTGCTCAAGAAATGAAAGATGCTGGCTTTTCGGATGGAGAGTTAAAAGGCGCTGGTTTTTCTGATAAAGACATTGCCCGTACGGGTGGATTGCCGGATGGCGTTATGTTGTCTGATATTCAAAAAGCGGAGTCTAATGCTGAGGCGTTAGCTAAGCTGCGTTCTGCTGGAGTAAGTGCTGCTGCTATTCGCCGTATAAATGGCAGTAGTCCTAGTGCATTGAAAGCGGCAGGATTTACTGCAAATGAGTTAAAAAAATCAGGTTTTAGTGCAGCTGATATGAAAGAAGCCGGTTATACGCCAGCTGAATTGCAAGCGGCAGGTTTTAGTGCTCGCGATTTGCTGGATGCAGGCTTTAATACAGCGGATTTAGTCAATGCAGGATTTTCAATGGCTGATATTAAAGCTGCTGAAGCCAAGCTGCCTCTGGGTTTAACACCAGCTGATGTTAAAAAAGCCGGGTGTAGTCCTGAGGCGATTAAACGACAACGACTAGCAGGCGTGAGTGCTGCTTTAATTCATCAATATGCAGAATGCGATGCGAATGCATTAACAAAAGGCGGGTTTGAGGCGGCTGATTTATTAAATGCGGGCTTTAAACCCGTGACAAATGATGATATCCGTGCAGCAGGCAGTGACCCGGCTAAATTAAAAGCACTTTTTGCCCGTGGTGCGAGTGCCAGTCAGTTAAGACAAGCAGGTTTAGATGCAAAATCATTAATTGATGCGGGATTTTCTCCAGACGATTTACTCGCGGCAGGATTTACCCCTGGCGAAATTCAAGCTGCAGGGTTGGCTGTGGGAGCAGTATCTGATGATGAAATAAAAGCCGCGGGTAATGATCTTGAAAAAATAAAAGCTCTACTTGCACGAGGTGTAAGTGCGGATCGCATTCGTAAATTAAACGGTGTTGGCGTTGATGTTTTAAAACAAGCCGGTTTTGATGCAAAAGCGTTGGCTGATGCTGGGTTTACACCGGCTGAATTATTAACAGCAGGCTTTACACCAGAGGCGCTACTTCAAGCGGGTTTAAGTCCTACTGCTGTTATGGCCGCAGGCAGAACAGATGATTGCAGTATTAAATCATTAGCAGCAGCACACCAATTGGGTGTAAGTGCCTCAACAATTAAAAAAAACCTGGGTTGTAATACGAAAGCCTTAAATAGTGCTGGCTTCTCAGCACTTGATTTAAAAAATGCAGGATTTACTGCTGCTGAATTAAAAAATGCAGGATTTAGTTTAGCTGATCTTAAAAATGCAGGGTTTGAGGCTCGAGATTTAGCCGCTGCAGGATGGACATTAAATCAGTTAAAAGAGTCGGGTTTAAACATTCAACAACTAAAAGCCGCCGGGTTTAATGTGGCTGAAATGAAAAATGCAGGATTTAGTACGGCACAATTAAAAGAGGCAGGATTTAGTGCGGCTCAATTAAAAGATGCAGGATTTAGTGCGGCTCAATTAAAAGCTGCAGGATTTAGTGTGTCGGAATTAAAAGCCGCAGGATTTAGTGCGGCTCAATTAACAGCCGCAGAATTTAGTGCTGCAGAATTAAAAGATGCAGGATTTAATGCTAAGCAATTAAAAGCTGCAGGATTTAATCCAACCGCTCTACGTAAAGCAGGTTTTACCACCATGGATTTAAAAGTTGCGGGGTTTGATCGT
>CAZNVR010000071.1:0-9309 GCA_964576655.1 uncultured Legionella sp.
AGACCCTTGGGACTATTGCGTTGAGGGCATTTTCTATCAACTCGATACAAGTGAACAAGATCGCCACGAATATTATTCCTATGATAAAGAACACCGCCTTTTAGAAACACGCAAAGACCCTATTCGCTCTTATGATCCGGCAAACGGTCAATATTTTGAAATGCAGGCCCCTACCACACAATTAACCTATAACGCTTTTGGTAATGTGCTGACCCAATCGATAAAATTAAATCAAACCGACTGGGCCATCACAACACATACCTATGATAAAGAGGGTTTAAAAATAGCAACACTTGATGCGGAACAGTATTTAACAACTTACACATACAATGCGTTTGGATTATTAGAAGAAGAAACTCAATTTGCTCATCAAGGCGAGGACCCCACGGCCTCGCTAGAAGATAGAACCGTGTCTTTTTTATATAATCCCAATGGTCAATTAATTCAAAAAACGCTTAAAAACGTACGGGTTTCACACCTTACCGGCACAGGCTCTCAATACGAAACCATCACGCGTGATTTGGTTAGTCGATACGATTATGATGCCATGGGAAAAATGATCTCAACCACCGATCCAAACGGACAAACGGCCTATTCTTACTACAATACACAAGGACAACTGATCGCAAAAACAGGCATAGATACACCAGCAGGACGCACGATGTCGTCGTATAGTTATAATGCGTTAGGTGAACTGGTGGAAAGCATTCAATGGGCAAATGGTGCTTATGTCTCTTCAAACGGCCAACTCACCGTTAACGAAAAATCCAAAGCCGATATTATTCATCAAACACGCTTTGATGCTCAAGGGCATGTGATACAAAAAATAGATGGCATGGGTGCATCCATTCATTACAGTTATGATGCGAATGGAAATTTAGCACGCAGCTGGCAGGTGTTAAATCAAGATGTAATTATCGATAAACGCTATACATACGACAAAAATAACCATCTCCTACAAACAGCAACGCTAAATGCTGATGGGATATTCGCTACGGAAGATACGCAATATAACGCATTTGGAGAAGTCATTCGTAAAGGCATGAATGGCAATTTATCTACCCAAATCGATTACAATCAAGTCGGCCAGGTTTGGCGCACAAACTCATCCGGTTATTTTCAAATATACCTTTACGATTTAAACAATCACATCACCCAAGTAGTAACATCAACCAATGGCTGGGGCACATGGACTCAACATGGCGTTGATTTATCAAGCAGTGACTATGAAGATAACGTTTATTTTCTTATTGATAGCGCCGCCTATGATTTGCAGTTTGTTGATAATACCTATAATGCCTTGGGGTTTCTCATCAAACACTCACCAGAGCCACAACGTCGTACAGGCGCTGTTAATCTGCCGTTTGAATATGATCGCAAATCCATTCAACAAACCGTTGATCGATGGGGAAATATATTAAGCCATACCAACTTAAAAGGATACACAACGTTTAATCGTTACAATGCGTTGAATGCGCTTATTGAACAACAATTACCTGAAATTGACAGCGTTGATGAACATGGCATGATGCATACATTAGCGCCTGTAAACCAATATGCCGTGGATTGTTTAGGACGCACCATTGCGGTTACGGATGCAAATGGCCATACCACAGCCCATGTCTATGATGCTGAAGGACGAATCACTCAAGACATCGATGCCTTGGGCTTTCATCGCGATAAAACCTATAATTTATTGGGCGAACTCACACAACAAATCAATGAACGCGGTGGAATCACTACCTACACATATGATGCAGAACATCGACTATTATCTGTAACAACACCTCAAACCACGCAACAGTATACTTACGATGACGCAGGCCAAACCATCCAACAAATCAATGCCACAGGCAATGTGCAACACATGCGTTATGATGAGCTAGGTCATTTAGTGCAAAAAACCGATATCAATGGCAACACTTGGTATCAATACGATGCTGCCGGTCATAAAGTACGAGAACAAGATGCAAATGGCCGGGTGAATTCATGGGTATATGACGACCAAGGTCGTTTAACAGAACACACGGATTTAGGCGGACATCACACAGAATATACCTACAATTACAATGGCTTGCTTTTAAATGAAAAATCCAATGCCGGCAAAGATATTGTTTATAGCTATTATAGCAATGGCCAAATTCGCTACTACGCTGATATGGCCCGGCAAGAAGGCATTGAATACAGTTATGATATTGAAGGGCAAATAATCTATAAACAAACCCAGCGACCTCATGAGGGCATATCTGAATACGATAAGTATCAATATGATGCATTAGGTCACATGACGAATATGGCTCGAGTGAAAGAAATGACCGGGAACATACCAGACCCAGGCCCCACCATTTTATCGATTCATTACGATTATGATGCCGTGGGCAACATTCGTGATACACAAGTGATGGCCAACTACACAGGTTACACTGAAACCCACCATACAGACTATTTTCGTTATGATGAAAACAATCGCACGTTAATTAATAAAGGCGAATTAATCAATGGGGAAATTCAAATAACGGCAACGCAAGGCACAGCACTCCGTTATGATGAAACAGGCAATATCAACCAGGCTAAAACGTATGAAAATGGTGCGATTCAAGATTACAGCTATCATTATAATACGGAAAACATGCTGGAAATAACCCGGAAAAACTCACGAGACTTTCATACCAAACGCTATCTGGCTGGACGTCTTGAAGAAGAAACGCTCTTTAACGAACAAGGACAGGCAACCCAACACAATACGCTACTCTACAGCAATGGCCGACTTACAGGACAAACCACCACAGATCAAAATTATGTTCTGGCGAGCCAAAGCAGTTATGCTTATGATAACGCAGGTAACTTAACCTCACTGGAGACCATCGGACCTAACTTTCACCAAACACATACTTATAGTTATGAATTATGGGATGGCTACCAACAAAAAACCGATGATTTAGTATTAAAAAATCAAGGACGCATCTATCGTGGAAAAAGCACGCATCAATATGATACCAATGGATTACTACAAACCGTCATCAACTCAGATTTTCCCAACACTCCAACTTATTATTACTCAAGCAGTCATGAAGGCATTCGTTCACGCATCGATCAAACTGGCACCACCAATTATCTGAACGTTGCCGGAAAAAACATTGGAGATCTCCATCTTGATAACCAAAACAGACAAACGTTAAATGTATACGGCAGCAGTATTCTTCCTAATACCAGCCAAGATAACCTAGGGACTTATACTCTAAATGCCGGGGACACATTAGAGAGCATTGCCCAACAAGTGTATGGCGACAGCAGCCTTTGGTATTTAATAGCCGATGCCAATGGCATTACCGATAGAAACGCTCGTGCAGGTGAAAAAGGCAGTCAACTGCATGTGGGCGTACGATTAAATTTACCCTCAATCACCAAAGGACAGCACAACACACAAGCCAACACCACGCACAATGCATCAGCCAATATCGACTGGATGGGACGAATAGAGGCAACCCCCATACTACCTAAAGGCACACCGTGGTCTCCTCCCAAGCCCAAACATCATAAAGACAATGTATGGAAAACCATGGCACAAATCGCGATTGCTGTAACGGCTGCTGTAACCATGGTGATGAGTGCTGGAGCCATGGCAACCATTGCATTAGGAACGAGTTTATCAGGCGTTAGCATTGGCACCTTAATCACCACAGGCTTAAGTGCATTAGGGGGCAGTACGAGTTTAAGCATTGGTGCGAGCATGGTGGTAGGCTTTGGGGCAGGATTTGCAAGCAGCATTGTCAGTCAAACCGCATCCATTCTGCTTCATATGCAAAGTGGCGTTGATGTCACAGGCGCTCTTATTTCAGGCCTAGGCACTGCTGTAACCGCCGGCATGGGACATTTATTTAATACCTCAAGCGTCTATGCAAGCATAAAAGACACCATGACATCCCTATCACCCAATGCATTTAATATTACCAGTGCTGTAGAAATGATGGAGCGAGACTCCATTAGCCAAGGATTAAATTTAGCATTTACCCACCATCAACATTTTGATTGGTTAGAGCTTGGTGTATCCAGCGCTACTGCAGGTATTATGGGCAGTGGTATAGCACAAGAATGGAGCAACAAATTAGAAAACAAAGTCGGCCGATTAGGCAACTTTGCCACAACAGAGCTACAAGCACTCGCCACAGGCGCTGCAACAGGACATTTTGATGCAGCACAAATTCTGCAAGATAATTTAGGCAGAGCGATTAGTTCATCATTGTTGCAGCCGAGCAAGCCAGACGGAAGCATGGAGGTTGAGAAAAATGAGGAAAGCTCGCTTGTCTCAATCGAAGACGATTTGGATCGCTTGTCTCGAGATAAAGAAATGCGGCAATATTTGGAACAAATGGAGAGTGCTTATTTGGGGGATATGGTTTTAGATGATTCTATTAAAAACACCAATCACGATCAATATACCGATCCATCTATATCTAACAAAATAAATACAGACAACTCTGTATTAAAAAATAAAAAATCAAAACCAATACAAATGGATTGGAACACGAAAACCAATAAAGTACAATTAGCAACTATATTAATGTCTGAAGCATCCATAGGTAATTATGCAGAACAAATTGCAGTAGGACACACTGTAATGAATCGAATGTATCGTAATAAAACAATAAAAATAAGTGATGTTTGGAAAGCCTATGCTCACAATCAAACACCATCAAAACAAATGCTGGATCTTGCAGCGAATTTATTAGCAGGAAAGGTTGAAGATAATACAAAAGGAGCTACTCATTACTACTCTCCACGTTCAATGCCTACAAAAGGAAAACCTACAGAAGGCTTTGATATAAAAGGCGGACTGGAAAAAGTTCCCGGACTGAGAAAAGAAAATTATCGACCATCGTTTGCTAATTCATTTATCTTTGTAAATGTTCCTGATGTAAGAGAACAATACTTCAAATTTTATTTATCTACTGGCATGGGCAAAGTCAGATAAATCATAAAGGAAAAATATTATGCTTAAATTTCATAGAAAAATAATATTAAGTTTTTGTGTGGTTTTAGTATCTATCTCTGCAATAGGACAAAAACCCACATGTGATCGCGCAAAACAAATGATATTTAAATTTGTACAAAGTGAAAAAGCTAATGACTGGGATAATATTGAGGATAATGCTTTTAAATATCAAAGTTGTAAATGTAGTCTCGCTCCAATTTTTTATTATATACATCGTATGCAGGTGCTTTTACCTAATAGTCATACTTTGACTAATGTAACACCCGATGAATTTATTGCCAATCAAGAGTTACAAATTGAAAAACAAATACAAATATTAAAAAAATGTAGTTTGGACAGTTATCAACCATTGCTGAATACAATGAAAAATCAACATTTTGATTCTGAAATTGCAAATACTGCGAAAAAATTACAAAATCAATTAAGTATGAAAAAATAACATTTTGATTCTGAAATTGCGAAAAATTACCAAAGCTGCCTAAACCTCTACTTTTAGCATCAGTTAAAAATGGGAGATTATCACAAGACTCCTTTTTTAATAGAAAAGACTACGATGCTTAGAGCGAATAAAAATGCCATTGGCACACTTTGAACAAAAAACACATAGAGTTTCTATTGATCCAAACATGGCCAAAGATAAATATTGCCTTCTTTTATATGCATGTCTCATTTCTAGAAGTAATAAAACTTTTATTACTCCCCATAACAATCCTGACAATTTATTCGAGAAAGGTGTAATTAGTCGAAAGATTAAAGGGTAATCCACCCTTTCTACTGATTAATACATTGAAAAAATTTCACGAAAGTGTAAAATTGTCTAACTTCAAGAAAAATATTTGTTCATATTTAAGGTGTTCAACCAAACAAAAAAACTACACCGTCTTATAAGGATCTCGAACTGTCCGTTATAATTTAGGATTTGGCATTCAAAGCAAAAAAAAACATAAATTCAAACACATACTAACGACTTTAAATAGACAAGACGAGATTAAACCTTTTTAACTAGTCCAAAAAAGCATTTAGATAACTACTTACCCTACCAACAATTGGAAACGAAACAATGAACAATAATGATATTAAATTCCGCAAAGCTCTCTATGATAAAATTCTCAACGCAAGCCCTAAGACTAAACAGCAACTTAAAATAGATTCAGAACAATTAGAAATGTATTTAAACAACTTCGAAAAAGGAAGATGGGATACAGATGAAGATATAACGCCTGAGTCACCCAAATACCCTAGAGCAACTGGATTTCGTGGCATCTTTACTACGCCCCCTAGTCCCGAAGAAAAAAAATCGACCTCCTCAACACGCCAATCATTTAAACAGGTTTAACACGTTGATTGATATCAAGATGTCTAGCCCGATGAAAGATTAGATGATAATCTTCCTGCTCTTTTATTGATCCTTAAAAAGGTGTGTTTGTGAATAAAGTTGTAATTGCATTAGCAGGTATTAGTGTTATTTTGTTTTCTGGTTGTGCGTCGATTATGAATGGCACTCAACAAACCATTCAAGTGTTGACCCCTCCTGTTAAAAATGCAGAATGCACATTAGAAAATGATAAAGGGAAATGGCAACTTAATACGCCAGGCATGGTCATGGTTCGACGCAGTGAAAAACCATTAATCGTTACCTGTGAAAAAGAGGCTTTTCATAAAAAATCTAAAACCGTTAAATCCGAACTATCAAAAATGGTGTACGGCAATATACTAGTAGGTGGTGGCGCTTTAGGTGGTACCGTGGATCGAACGAATGGATCAGCATTTGTTTACCCCATACAAATTAGTGTTCCTATGGTGGCTAAATAACCAAGCGCTATATGTTTCACCAACATGGAAATGGATTTCCGCTCATACATCAATCTCTTTTCTGCAATTTTTGCTCTCAGATATTACACATAGACGCATTATTAATGCCATCATGCACTGGATTTTTGCATTAAATTCAGGTAGATTTGCGCGCTGCATATGGCCTCCAAGGATTCTTCATGAAAATAAAAATAACGCAAATCCTGACGTTATGTCTTCTTTCCAGTTCAATACATAGCTTGTCTTATAACGCGCCAATAAACGATAGCCCACACAATAATCAAGATGGTTTTTCCGTTCATATTGCAGGAGGATATTTAGGCGGTGAAGCACACGAATACGTTTATGATGAGATGGGCCGAACCATAAGCCAGCTCAATTGGAATTTAGACGGGGCTGCAATTATTAAAGGCGAAATGAATGCAAACTTGTTCCCTTGGCTCACAGCTAATATTAATGGTTGGGGCACATTAGACAGTAGTGATGCCGTTATGGATGATTATGACTGGTTCAATCCCAATCAACAACGATGGACACACTGGTCACACCACTCAGATACCACTTTAAATTCAGCCGATAACATTGATATTAATTTGCGCGGATGGTTTGTCAATACACCCCAATCCAAATTAGGTGTAACCCTGGGTTATGCACAAACTTCGTTTGATTTTTTAGCTAATGGCGGCTGCTATCAATATGCCAACGGATTATATAACGGATGCTTTGCCAATGAGCCGATGATTGGTTATCAACAAACGTTTGAAACCACTTATTTTGGCTTAACAGGAAAATACTTGTTTAACAATGTCGAGTTAAACGCTACGTTTAAATATAGCCCATGGGTGGATGCCAGCGATGTTGATGAACATTATGCACGCAATCTTACCTTTACAGATAACAGTGATAACTCTACCTTTTCTTCTGTAAATTTAAGTGCCGGTTATTATGTTAGCCCGTCATTCAAGTTTTTCTTGGAAGGTATTTACAATAACTTCAGCAACGGCAAAGGCGATACATTGCTAAATGACAACATGGGGCATCTTTTCCAGATCAACGATGCCGCAGGGATTGAAAATAACAATTATGTATTGGCAGCAGGCATCCAATATATCGTTCATTAAAAAGTGATGCGCTCGTTGCATGACAATAAATGAGCAAAATATGCACAAACCCTAATAATCATCTATACTATTTACAACACCGGTGATTACTATAAATAAAGGACGATACCTAGTCTAAGGAGAGAAACATGGGATATATCATTGGATGGTTACTAGGCGTGCCGCTTAGCATATTATTACTCATTTGGCTTGTTTCACACGTGTTATAGACGGTGTAATGAGCCATTAATCTCATTTTTTAGTTCGTTCAGTAGATTTTGATGGAAGAAACATACAAAATCTACTTGTTTGAATTATTCTGCTCACACGTGTTTACATCTTTTTAAAATTAACCATTTCTTTTTTTCATCACCTTAATCATGCGTACGCTCTTAATGGTGTTTTCACTCACTTTTAATATTTCCATTTGATAGTTTTTAATACTTAAACAACATTCTGCTGGAGGAATATAACCTAAATATTCAATCACCAACCCACTCAATGTACGCGGGCCTAATAGGGGCAGTTGCCAATTTAATAGCCGATTCAAATTGCGTAACGTCATACTGGCATCAACGATAACAGAGCCATCTTCTTGCGGGGTGATGTCTTTACTTAACGCGGCAATGTCGGTTGTAAACTCACCAACAATTTCTTCAAGAATGTCTTCCATCGTCACTAATCCTTGTAAGTCGCCATATTCATTGACGACAAAACAACTACGACGCTTCATTTTTTGAAAATTAAGAATTTGTACATTTAATGGAGTCGCTTCTGGAATAAAGTAAGGTGCTTCTGCAATGCTTAATAACCCCTCCATATCAAGGCAATCATCTAATAGTAAATTCAATACACTACGTAAATGTACCATACCAATTAAATTATCAATACTGCCTCTGAATAAAGGCAGGCGCGTATGTTGGGTGGTTTCTAATTGCTCTAACAATTTATTCCAAGGCTGATCCAAATCAAGCCCTATGATGTCAGCTGTGGGCACCATAATGTCTTCTACTCGCGCTTGCTCTAAATCAAGTAAACTAATCAACATGCTTTTATGTTCAATCGGTAATAACCCACCGGCTTCATGAACAACTGAGCGCAATTCTTCTCCTGTTAGTGCCTCACGTTGTACTCTATCTAATGAAACGCCACATAAGCGTAAAATGCCATTGGCTACCTCACTGATTAAATAAACAAATGGTGAGAAAATCAATTGAATGATTTTTAACGGTAGCGAGCAGGCAAATGCAACTTGTTGTGGATATAAAGCGGCCAATGTTTTGGGGGCCATTTCTGAAAAAACCAGAATAATCATCGTTAATAACCCGGTAGCCACCCCTACGCCCAGATCACCATATAAATGCTGGCCCACCAGAGTAGCTGCCATTGATGCAATAATATTTG